>CAIUGQ010000694.1 GCA_903898725.1 uncultured Burkholderiales bacterium
CGCCGGGCGCCGGGCGGCACCGCTCGCGCCGCCGCGGCGACGGTTCGCGAACGGCCGCGGCCGGTTCGTCGCAGCGGCGGTGCACCGCACGCGGGCGCCCGGCAGACTGCACCGCATCCCGAACCGGAGACCGACCGTGCCGACACCTCGCCGCCCCGCCCCGACCGCCCTCGCCGCCGCCATCGCCTTCACCGCGCTCGCCGCACTGCCCGGCTGCGCGTTCATCGCGGTGCAGACCGCCCCCGCCAAGGCGCCCGCCGCCGACCGCACCGAGCTGGCCCGCAAGGCCGATGCCCTGTTCTGGGACACGCTGCACAACGGCCGCTACGACGCCATCGGCCGCGCGCTCGAGGTGCAGACCGCCGCCTACCTCGAGAATCCGAACGATGCGGTCACCGCGGCGCGTGCCGGCTGGCTGCACATCTGGCGGCTGTCGGAGTCCGCCCGGCTGGCGACGCTGCCGGCCACGATCACCAACGACGCGACGCTGTCGCGCAAGTACTTCGAGGAGGCCGCCCGCCTCGCGCCGAACGAGGCCCGCTATGCCGGCTTCCTCGGCGCCCTGCGCGTGACCGAGGGCACGATCCATCGCGACGAGAAGCTGGTGCGCCAGGGCTACTACACGCTGCGCGATTCGATCGACGCCTGGCCCGAGTTCAACCTGTTCACCGCCGGCTACGTGATGTCGCGGCTGCCGGCCGACTCCTCGGGCTACCGCGAGGCGCTCGACTGGCAGTGGCGCACGCTCGACCTGTGCGCGGGCGGTCCGGTCGACCGGGCGAACCCGGACTTCTCGGGCGTGATGTCGCGGGCCACCACCGTCGGCGAGAAGCGCGTGTGCTGGAACTCGACGATCGCGCCCTACAACTTCGAGGGCTTCTTCATGAACATGGGCGACATGCTGGTGAAGGCCGGCGACCCGGCCACCGCGCGCAAGGTGTACGCGAACGCCAAGCTGTCGCCGACCTACGCGAGCTGGCCATACCGCGCGTTGCTCGAGCAGCGGCTGACCGATGCCGAGACCAATGTCGCCGGATTCCGGGCGGGCACCGGCACGCCGATGATGGGACGCTCGGCGTACTCGTGCATGGCCTGTCACCAGGCGCGGTGAGGGGGGGGAGGGGGCGGCGTTGACGCCCGCCGACCTACGCGCTAGCGTTACATGTAACGCTTCGACCGGGAACTCCGCCATGACCGCCACCTCCGAACGCGTGCAGCAGCACCGCCAGCGCCTGCGCCGAGCAGGGCTGCGCCCGATCCAGCTCTGGGTGCCCGACACCCGGCAGCCGGGCTTCGCCGACGAGTGCCGCAGGCAGTCGGCGACGCTGGCCGAGGACCCGCAGGAGCGCGACACGCTGAACTGGCTGCAGTCGGTGGCCGACGACGACGGCTGGCGATGAGGCGCGGCGACCTGGTGACCGTGGCGCTGCAGGGCGCCTACGGCAAGCCGCGGCCCGCGCTCGTCATCCAGTCGGATCTGTTCGACGCGCATCCGTCGATTGCCGTGCTGCCGGTCACGAGCGAACTGCGCGACGCGCCGCTGTTCCGCATCCGTGTGGAGGCCTCGGCGCAGACCGGGCTGCGCCAGCCCTCGGACGTCATGGTCGACAAGCCCCAGAGCGTCCCGCGCGACAAGATCGGCGAGCCGATCGGACGACTCGCCGACGACACGATGCTGCGCGTGAACCGCGCCATCGCGTTGTTCCTCGGCTTCGCCTGAGAAACCCTACTTCTTCGGGTCCAGCGCGTCCCTCAACCCGTCGCCGAACAGGTTGAACGCCAGCACGGTCAGGAAGATCGCGATGCCGGGGAACACCGCCATCCAGGGCGCCTGCGTGAGGAAGCGCTGCGCGGTGTTGAGCATCGAGCCCCAGCTCGGCGCCGGCGGCTGCTGACCCAGGCCGAGGAACGACAGGCTGGCCTCGGCGATGATGGCCGCGGCCACCGCGAGCGTGGCCTGCACCATCACCGGCGGCAGGATGTTCGGCAGGATGTGGCGCAGCAGGATGCGCGCCGGCGGGTTGCCGACCGCGCGCGCGGCCTCGACCCAGTCCTCGGCGCGGGCGGCGAGCACCTGGCCGCGCGCCAGCCGCACGAAGATCGGCGTGGCGGTCACGCCGATCGCGATCATCGCGTTGCCGAGCGAGGGCCCGAGGAACGCGGCGAGCGCGATCGCGAGGATCAGGAAGGGCACGGCGAGCATCGCGTCGGTCAGGCGGCCGATCACCGCATCGAGCCAGCCGCCGACGTAGCCGGCGAGCATGCCGATCGGCACGCCCGCCCCCACCGCGATGGTCACCGCGATCACGCCCGCCGACAGCGAGGCACGCGCGCCCCAGATGGTCCGCGACAGCAGGTCGCGGCCGACCTCGTCGGTGCCGAACCAGTGCGCGGCGCTCGGCGCCTTGCGCACCGCCGCCCAGCTCGTGGCCAGCGGGTCATAAGGCGCGATCCACGGCGCGAAGATCGCCAGCAGCGCCACCAGCACCAGCACGACACCGCCGAACACCGCGGTGGGCCGCGACAGCACCGCGCGCACGGCCAGCCGGCCGGGGCTGTCGCCGGCATCGGCGCTCGGGGGCGCGGCCGCGCCCGGCTCGATCGTGGCGTTCATGCCCGCAGCCTCGGGTTCACCAGCACGTAGAGCACGTCGGCCAGCAGGTTCAGAACGATGTAGACGGTCGCGGTGACCAGCACCACGCCCTGCACCACCGCGTAGTCGCGGTTGAACACCGCATCGACGATCAGCTTGCCGAAGCCGGGGATGGAGAACACCTGCTCGGTGAGCACCGCGCCCGACAGCAGCGTGCCGAACTCCAGCGCCCCGAGCGTGATCACCGGCGTGAGCGCGTTGCGCAGCGCGTGGCGCAGCACCACGACCCGCTCGTGCAGGCCCTTGGCGCGCGCGGTGCGCACGTAGTCGGCGCTCATCGCCTGCAGCATCGCCGAGCGCATGTGGCGCATCAGCACCGCGGCGATCGCGTTGCCCAGCACGAAGGCCGGCATGACGGTGGCGGCGAGCGACTGGCCGAGGTCCTCGAAGGGGCTCACGTAGCCCGAGGCGGGCAGCCAGCCGAGCTGCACCGAGAACAGGAAGATCATCATGATGCCGAGCCAGAAGTTCGGCGTGGACAGGCCCCAGAGCGCGAACACGTTGGCGCCCACGTCCCAGGCCGTCCCCTTCTTCACCGCCGACAGCACGCCCGCGGGAATGCCGATCAGCAGCGCGAAGGTCATCGCCATCGTGGCGAGCTGCAGCGTCACGGGCAGCTTCTCGGCGATGAGCTGCGCGACCGGCTGGCGGATCCGCATCGACTCGCCGAGGTCGCCCTGCAGCACGCCGCCGATCCAGTACAGGTACTGCATCGGCAGCGGCTGGTCGAGCCGGTACTGCTTGCGGATCTGCTCGATGACCTCGGGGTCCTTCTCCTCGCCGGCCATCACCAGCGCCGGATCGCCGGGCAGCAGCTGCTGCAGCCCGAAGATCAGCACCGACACCAGGAACAGGGTCGGGATGAGCTGCAGCAGCCGGCGAGGCAGAAAGTTCAGCACGGGATCACTTCAGCTTCAGGTCCGTCACGCGGATCAGGCCGTCGGGCATCACCTTGAAGCCCTCCAGACGCGTGGAGTGCGCGAACAGCAGCGCGCGGTGGTAGAGGTACAGCACCGAGCCCTCGGTGAGCCACTTGGCGGCGACCTGCTCGTAGAGCGCCTTGCGCTCGGCGGCGGAGGTCACGGTGCGCGCCTTGTCGAGCAGGCCGTCGACGGCGGCGTCGCAGTACTTGCCGTAGTTCAGCGGACCCTTGCACGAGGCGAACGAGTAGATGTTGCCGTCCGGGTCGGTGCGGCCGCTCCACGCGAGCATGTAGAGCTGGAAGTTGCCCTTCTCGGCCTCGTTCAGCGAGGTCGCGAACTCGGTGACGCGGATCTTCAGGTCGAAGCCGGCCTCTGCCGCCATCGACTGGATCACCTCGGCGACGGCGCGCGTCTCGGGGTTGTTCGGCACCATGAAGTCGAGCTGCAGCGGACCGGTGACGCCGGCCTCCTTGAGCAGCGCCTTGGCCCGCGCGACGTCGCGCTTCGGGGTCGGGAACTTCGGCTGGTAGTACGGGTTCTGCGGGCTGACCCACTGGTTGTTCGGGCTCTGCACGCCGTTGAACACCACCTGGTCGATCGCCTCGCGGTCGATGGCGAGTTCGAGGGCACGGCGCACGCGGGCGTCCTTGCCGAGCGGGCTGTTGGCCTTCTCGCCATTGGCCACGTTCATCGTGATGCCCTGGTAGCCGAGCTCGAAGCCGGTCGCGAGCCGCAGCTTGCCGTCCTTCTTGACCTCGCCGATGTCGGTGGCCAGCAGGCGCTCGAGCAGGTCGAGCTGGCCGGACTTCAGATTCGCCAGCCGCACGGTCGAGTCCTGGATCGGACGGTAGACGATGCGGTCGATCGAGACCTTCGACTTGTCCCAGTAGTCGGGGAAGCGGTCGACGACGATGCGGTCCTGCGCGACGCGCTCGGTGAACTTGTACGGGCCGGCGCAGACCGGCGCGGTGCCGAACTTGTCGCCCAGCGCGGCGACGGCCTTGGGCGAGACCATCATGCCGGCCCGGTCGGTGAGCTGCGCGATCAGCGGCGCGAACGGCGTCTTGAGCGCGAGGCGGATCGTGGTCGGATCGACGACGGTCACGGTGTCGATCTGCGCGATCTCGGCGCGGCGGAACGAGCCCTGCATCGTCAGGTGGCGATCGAGGCTGAACTTGGCGGCGGCGGCGTCGAAGGGCTCGCCGTCGTGGAACTTCACGCCGGGGCGCAGCTTGATGGTGACGGTCTTGCCGTCGGCCGAGGTCTCGTGCGACAGCGCGAGCTGCGGGACGATGTTGAGCTTGTCGTCGATGTCGAAGAGCTTGTCGCAGATCGACGAGAAGACGATGCGCCCGACGTAGGTGCGGGCGGTGCTCGGGTCGAGCGCGTCGGGGTCCTCGGCGAGGCCGATGCGCAGCGTGGTCTGCGCGCCGGCCGTGCCGGCGAGCGCGAGCGCGAACGCCGCGGCGGCGGCCTTCAGGGCGTGGGTCGGTGTCATCGTGGGTCCTCCTGGGGTCTCGGTTGTCGGTGTCGGTGGGTCAGCGCACGAACGCGGCCTGCAGCCGCGCGAGCGCATCGTCGGGTCGGGTCGCGCGGGCGCGGGTCGAGGTGGGCGGCGCGATCGTGCGCCAGTGCCAGCAGGCGACCGACACGCCGTCGCCCGCCGCCTCGAGCACCGGCGCGTCGCTGCTGCAGCGCGCATCGGCATGCGGGCAGCGGGTGTGGAAGGTGCAGCCGGGCGGCGGGTCGAGCGGGCTCGGCACGTCGCCGCCGATGGCGGGCTCGCGGCCGCGCGCGGCCGGGTCGGGGATCGGCACCGCCGACAGCAGCGCGCGGGTGTACGGATGGCGCGGCGTCTCGAACACCGCCGGCGCCGGCCCGGTCTCGACCAGCCGGCCGAGGTACATCACGCCGAGGTCGGTCGCGATCTGGCGCACCACCGCGAGGTCGTGCGAGATGAACACGTAGCCGAGCCCGAGGCGGCGCTGCAGGTCGCCGAGCAGGTTCAGGATCTGCGCCTGGATCGACACGTCGAGCGCGGACACCGGCTCGTCGCAGACGATGACCTTGGGGCCGGCGGCCAGCGCGCGCGCGATCGCCAGGCGCTGGCGCTGGCCGCCCGAGAACTCGTGCGGATAGCGGCGCGCGGCGTCGGCGCGCAGCCCGACCTGGGTGAGCAGCTCGGCCACCCGTGCGGTGCGCTCGGCGGGCGAGGCGGTGCCATGCAGCAGCAGCGGCTCGGCGAGCATCGCGCCGGCGGTCATCCGCGGGTTCAGCGAACCGTAGGGATCCTGGAAGACGAGCTGGATGCGGCCGCGCAGCCGCCGCAAGGCCGCACCGTCCGCGGCGAGCAGGTCCTCGCCGCCGAGCGCCACCCGGCCCGCGTCGGGCTCGATCAGGCGCAGCAGCAGGCGCGCCACGGTGGACTTGCCGCAGCCCGACTCGCCGACGATCGCGAAGGTGCGCCCGGCCTCGACCTCGAAGGACACGCCGTCGACCGCCCGCACGTGTGCGGTGGCGCGACCGAAGAGGCCGGTGCGCACCGGGAAGTGCTTGACCAGGCCCTCGGCCTTGAGTGCGACGCTCATCGCACCGCCCCGCGCGGACACCCTGCGGTGGCGCTCACGACGCCGTCTCCAGCGCGGGCAGCGAGGCCGCCAGCACCTCGAGCGGCGCCTTCCAGCAGCGCGACAGGTGGCCCGGGCTCACCTCGGCCAGCGGCGGCGCCGCGTCGCGGCAGCGCGCGTCGGCGAACGGGCAGCGCGCGGCGAACCGGCAGCCCGCGGGCATCGCGGTGGCCGCGGGCACCATGCCGTCGATGGCGGCCAGCCGTTCGCGCGGCGCGTCGATCGACGGGATCGCGCCCATCAGGCCGACGGTGTACGGATGCTGCGGCATCGCGAACAGCTCGCCGACCGGCGCCTGCTCGACGACCTGGCCGGCGTACATCACGACCACGCGGTCGGCCATCTCGGCGACCACGCCGAGGTCGTGGGTGATCAGCACGATGGAGGTGCCGGTCTCGTCGCGCAGTCCGCGCATGAGCTGCAGCACCTGGGCCTGGATGGTCACGTCGAGCGCGGTGGTGGGCTCGTCGGCGATCAGCAGCGCGGGCGCGCACAGCAGCGCCATCGCGATCATCACGCGCTGGCGCATGCCGCCCGACATCCGGTGCGGATAGTCGTCGACGCGGCGCTCGGGCGCGGGAATGCGGACGCGGCGCAGCATGTCGATCGCGGCGGCTCGGGCCGCGGCGGCGTCCAGGCCCCGGTGCCGGACCAGCACCTCGGCGAGCTGCGCGCCGACGGTGAACGCCGGGTTCAGCGAGGTCATCGGCTCCTGGAAGATCATCGCGAGCCGGTCGCCGCGCAGGTCCGACAGCTCGGCGCGCGACAGGCCCACCAGCTCGCGGCCCTCGAAGCGGATGCGGCCCGAGACGCGCGCCGGCGGCATCGGCACCAACCCCATGATCGACAGTGCGGTGACCGACTTGCCGCAGCCCGACTCGCCGACGATGCACAGGGTTTCACCGGCCTGCAGCGAGAAGTCGACGCCGTCGACGGCGTGCGCGGTGCCGCGCGGCGTGTCGAACGACACGTGCAGGCCCTCGACCTGGAGCAGTGCGCTCACCGCGAGCCGTCCGTCGCTGCAGGCGGGGTTGCGGGCGTCGCCAGGGCCGCGAGCGCGGCGTCGATCACCGCGCGGTCCCAGGTGCCGCCCGGGTTCGCGCGGGTCGCGAAGAAGGTCGCGA
>CAIUGQ010000695.1 GCA_903898725.1 uncultured Burkholderiales bacterium
CGCCTCGCTGGTCGGTGCCTCGATCCGCGGCATCCGGGTGGACCTCGTGCCGCAGGAGGCGACCGGCATCGAGGAGCCGCCCGAGGGCGGCGTGACCGTGCGCTGGGCGGGCGGCGAGGTCCGGGCCGACGCAGTGCTGCTGGCCACCGGGCGCTGCCCCGCCGCGAGCCGCGTCGCGCCGCCGCCGCCCGGTGCCTCGGCCCGTTTCTTCGCGACCCACGTCTGTCGCGACGAGCTCGATGCGCTCCCCGCCGATGCGACGGTGCACGTGCTCGGCGCCTCGCTCAGCGCCTACGACGTGGCGAACCGGCTGTTCTCGCCACGCACCGGCGCGGCCTTCGTGCGCGAGCCCGACGGCACGCTGCGCTTCGAGGGCGGGCCGAACGCGCGCTGCCTGGTGCTGATGTCGCGCTCGGGGCGGCTCAAGAAGGTCGGCGGCCGCAGCCGCATGCCGATCCGGCGCACCCGGCTCGTCGAGCCGGTGCTCGCGGCGCTCGCCGCCGAGCGCGGCGGCCTGACGCTCGAGGACGTCGTGCGGCTGGCCGACGAGGAGGCCGTCGCACATGGCTGTCGCATCGACTGGCCGACCGTGCTGGCGCCCTATGCCGGCTGCACCGACGCCGATGCGCTCGATGCCCGCGCGGGCGCGCTGCTCGCCGCCGATCTGCAGGCCGCGCGCACCGGCGCCGGCGCGAACTTCCTGGTCGACCTGGTGGGCGACCTGCAGCTGCTGCTGTGGGAGGCGTTCGCCCGGCGCTGGCTGCGCCCGGACGCCGAGCGCCGCTACCGGCAGGAGATCGAGTCGGCGATGCTGGGGTGGGCGGCGACCTGCCCGGTGCCGACCGCCGAGCGGCTGCTCGCGCTGCACCGGGCCGGGCGGCTGATCGTGCGGGCGGGCGCGGGCGCGCCCGAGCTGTCCGCCGACGGCGCGTCGTACGCGGTGCCGCACCGCTTCGGCACCGAGCGCGCCACCGTGCTCGTCGACTGCTCGGGCGCGCTCGACCGGCGCCTCGACAGCCCGCAGCAGCCGCCGCTCTTCGCGTCGATGCACGCGGCCGGGCTGCTGCGGCCGTTCGAGCTCGACGGCGAGCCGCGCGAGGGCATCGCGGTCGACATGGCGACCTATCGGGCGCACGGCACGCGCGCGGTGCACGTCGCCGGCATGATGCTGTGGGGGCCGGGCTTCTTCACCAGCTCGGCCTACCTGACCGCACGCGTCGTCGAGCGCTCGCTCGCCGCGATGTTCGAGGCCCCGCGGCTCGGCGGGTGATGGCGGTCGCGGCAGGCCCGCATCGTTAGACTGCGCCCTCCCGATCCACGCAGCAGGCCGCGCCCATGAGCACCCCCGAGATTCCCGCGAAGGAGGCGTTCGCGGTCGAGTTGAAGGCCGGCCAGACGTACTGGTGGTGCGCCTGCGGGCGCAGCGCGACGCAGCCCTTCTGCGACGGCAGCCACCGCGGCACCGGCTTCGAGCCGGTCAGGATCGTGCAGACGCACACCGCCATGGCATGGCTCTGCGGCTGCAAGCACTCGGCCCGCGCACCGCTGTGCGACGGGACGCACAACCGGCTGTAGCGGGCGCGCGGCTCAGGCCTTCGGCTGGATCGGCTTGAGCGGTCCGCCGAAGCGCTCGCGCTGCGCGGGTCCGGGCAGCGGCGGGAACTCGATCGTCTCCGGCGGCACCTCGGTGTCGGGGATCCGGTCGAGCAGGTTGCGGATCAGCGCGAGCCGCCCGGCGCGCTGGTCGTTGAAGTCGACCAGCGTCCACGGCGCCTGCTTCGTGTGGGTCGCCTCGAGCATCGCGTCGCGGGCGACGCCGTACTCGCGGTACTTCTCGCGCGACTTCAGGTCGATCGGCGAGAGCTTCCAGCGCTTGAGCGGATCCTCGAGGCGCTCGCGAAAGCGCGCCTCCTGCTCGGCCTGGTCGACGGTCAGCCAGTACTTGAAGAGCATCACGCCATCGTCGACGAGCATCCGCTCGAAGACCGGCGCCTGCTTCAGGAAGCGCCGGTACTCGGGCTCGGTGCACCAGCCCATCACGCGCTCGACGCCGGCGCGGTTGTACCAGCTGCGGTCGAACAGCGCGATCTGCCCGGCGGCGGGCAGGTGCGGCACGTAGCGCTGGAAGTACCACTGCGTGCGCTCGGTGTCGCTCGGCTTGGACAGCGCGACCACATGGCACTGCCGCGGGTTGAGGACATCGGCGATCGCGGAGATCGCGCCGCCCTTGCCTGCGGTGTCGCGGCCCTCGAAGATCACCAGCAGACGCTTGCCGCTGTGCTGGACCCAGCGGGCCAGCCGGTTCAGCTCCACCTCGAGCGGCGCGAGCCGCGCCTCGTATTCCTTGCGCGACAGGCCTTTCACGACCGGCGCGTCGACCGGCGACGCCGGCGTGTCTTTCGTCTTCTTGCTGCCGTCACGGGCCATCGGGGTCTCTCTTCCACGGTTGGGCGTCGCGACGATGCTCGCACGCCGCAGGCCCGACTGTCTCGGGGCAGGGCCGGATCAGGCGTCGGCGAGCGCGATGTCGCAGTGCTCGGGCAGGACCCAGCCGGCCGACTCGCGGGTCCGGTCGATGCAGCCGCCCTCGGCGTAGACGCCCCGCAGGTCGCGCAGCCGCTGCATGCGCGCGAGCACGGCCGCCGTCTCGTCCGGATCCGCGAGCGTCGCGGCGACCCGCCGCTCGACCTCGTCCTCGTCGATCCGGGCGCGGCCGCGCGGATCGGCGACGACGGCATGCCGCCAGTGGTAGACCTCGATGCACTTGCGCGTGAGCGTGTAGGGCCGGCCGCGCTGCCAGAAGTTGCCGAACCGCCCGCCGCCCTTGTAGATCACCCACGAGCCTTCGTAGCCCTCGACGTCGGACGAGGCTTCGTGGGGATTGCGGAACCAGACCCGATCGCCGGGCACGAGCCATCGCGGCGGCAGGGGGGTCTCGCTCGTCCCGTGCTCGTGCAGCAGCGACTCGTGGAACTCGCGCGACTGGATCGGCCGGCGCTCGTAGCGCCGCTGCAGTCGCTCGAGCAGCGCCGGGTGGCTGCGGGCCGCCTCGGTCGCGATCGCCAGCAGCATCACGTACTCGGTCGCCCGGTAGCAGCCGAAGGCATAGGGCCGCGGCGCGTCGCCCGGCTGGGTCGCGCGCCGCAGCGCGTCGATCAGGGGACAGCCCGGGCGCAGCACGAAGCGACCGTCGTCGTCGCGTCGCCAGCAGTCATCGGGCCGGCGCTCGTCGCAGTCGAACTCGAGCGCGGTGGCGCGGGCCGCGGTCACCGTGTCGACGCGGATGCGCAGCTGCGCCTCGAATTCCTCGACGCTGGGGAACGCCATCGGGATCGGCGAGAGCAGCAGCGCCGCGACGATCTCGCGTTCGGCGTCGAGCGCATCCCCGTGGCACAGGCATGCGTGCAGGCGGGTGGTGTCGAACCCGGGTGCCCAGGCCCGCGCGGTCTGTGGGGTCAGGCGGGCGGTGAACCCCGCACCGTCGGTCGCGGTCTCGACGTCCGGCTCGAGGTCGAGCGCCCGCAGGCGCTCGCGCAGCCGCGCCAACGCACGGCCGGTGCCGTGCGGCGTGTCTCCCTCGATGTGCAGGCCCGACATGCTGCCGGGGTCGGGCCGATCGCTCGCCCGCATCATGCGGACGATCATACGAGGAGTGTCGCCCGCGATGCACGCTGCATCGCACCGTGGCCGACCCCCTTGCCGGCCGATCAGCTGCCGATCAGCTGCCGAACGGGCTCGCGAACGCGAACATCATCGCGATGCCGACGCCGATCAGGAACGAGGCGTCGATCAGGCCGGCGAGCAGGAACATCTTGGTCTGTAGCCGGTCCATCAGCTCGGGCTGGCGCGCCGCGCCGTCCATGTAGCGGCCGCCCATCAGGCCGATGCCGATGCAGGCGCCGAGCGCGCCGAGACCGATGATCACGGCGCAGGCGAGGGGCACGAAGGTGGCGGGGGACATCGTCTTCTCCTTTGCGGGTGGCGATGTCTCCATGCTGCGCGGCCCGCCGCGGCGCGTCGATGACCCCGGGGGTCATCGCGCGGCCGGGCGGGCCGTCGGATCAGGCGCCGGGCAGCAGGAACGTCGGCGCGGTGACGGTCATCGGCGCGGCCGGGGCCGTCATGACGGTCGGCGCGGCGCTCGACTGGGCGCGGACGTCGATCGGGCCTTCGCCGGCCTGTGCGCCGAAGGCGGCGAACGCGAGGGCGGCGGGGACGGCGAGGCGGGCGAGGGTGTGGGTCATGGCGTGGCTCCTGTTCGATCGGTCGGGTGGGCGACGGCAGGACCTCCTGCCGCCTTCGCCGACACCGCCCGTCCTGGGGCGCTGTCGATGGAAGCCACTGTGCCGACGCCGTCTGTCGCGCCCGACTCGGGCAGGGATCGCTTGCAGCGCGTCCCGGTCTCGATCCGGTCTCGGTGCCCGCCCTCTGGCCGCCGCAGCGGGGGCCGGAGGCGCCGACGCGGACCGCGATCAGACCGCGGCGAGCGCCTGCTCGAGGTCCTCGAGCAGGTCGTCGATGTGAG
>CAIUGQ010000696.1 GCA_903898725.1 uncultured Burkholderiales bacterium
ACCCCGCGGCGAGCGTCGCCCACGCGTCGCGCAGCACCTGGGCCGAGCGCGCGAGCGCCGCCCGCTCGGCGTCGTCGAGCGCCGGCTCGAGCACCTGCGTGCCGCCGTCGTGCCCGACCACCGTCGGCAGCGACAGCGCGACCCCGTGCAGCCCGTGCGCGCCGTCCTGCATGCGCGAGACGTCGAGCACGCGCCGCTCGTCGCGCAGCAGCGCGCGCAGCAGGTTCGCCGTCACCAGCCCGATCGCATGGTTGGTCGCGCCCTTGCGGCGGATGATCTCGTAGGCGGCGACACGCACCTCGTGCGCGATGCGGGTCTCGTCGTCCGTCGTCCACCCCGGCCAGTCGCGCAGCCGCACGCCGCCTGCGTGCGCGCCCGACCACAGCACGACTTCGGAGTCGCCGTGCTCGCCGATCACCTGGGCATGCAGCGAGCCGGTCGCCAGGCCCAGCCGCTCGCCGAGCCGCTGCCGCAGCCGCGCGGTGTCGAGCATCGTGCCGGTGCCGAGCACGCGCGCCGGCGGCAGGCCGCTCGCCTCGACCATGGTGTGCACCAGCACGTCGACCGGGTTGGTGACCATCACGATCGTGCCGCCGAAGCCGGCGAGCCGCGCGCCGATCCCGGCGACGATCCGCGCGTTGTCGCGCAGCAGATCGAGACGCGATTCGCCGGGGCGCCCGCCGCGCCCGGCCGCGACCACCACGACCCGGGCGTCGCGCATCGCCTCGATGTCCGCCACCCGTACCGCGCAGCTCGGCCGGAAGGCCGCGCCGTGCGCGAGGTCCATCGCCTCGCCCTCGGCGAGGGCGGTGTTCGCATCGGCGAGCAGCAGCGTGTCGGCGATGCCCGCGTGCAGCGTGGAGATCGCCACGCTCGATCCGACCCAGCCCGTGCCGACGATGCCTACGGTGACGCTCATCAGGAAACCCTCCGGGTGTTCGGACGGCGGGATGCCGCGCCGCCGTCCGACCTTACCCGGATCAGCGCGCCTGCAGCAGCTCGGGCACGCGCAGAAGGATGAACTCGTTGTCGGCGGCCCGGTCGACGAAGCGTCCGATGCTGAACGGCAGGTTGTTGTCGTTGGCGACGATGATGTGCTCGGCGTCGACCATGGCCACGTTCTCGATCGTGAAGAACGGGAAGGTGAAGACGCCGGCGAGATCGCGCCGGGCCTCGCCCTTGAAGCGCGCCCGGTTCTGCGGATCGCGGATCGCCATCAGGTCGATGTGGCCGATGCGGCGCACGAAGCCCTGCGCGTCGGTCGCCTGCAGGTCGACCAGCACGATGCGCTTGAGCCGCGCGGGGTTCGCGAAGCAGCGGTTGTCCGGGCCGGGCTGCGTGCCGGCCGCGCAGGCCATCGACGGATCGCCCTCGCCGTCGTCGCGCTCGATGATCAGCGCGCGCCGTGCGTCGATCATGTTGAAGTCGCCGATCGCGGTCGCGCCCTCGTCGAGCGCGAAGCGCAGCTCTCGGCCGGTCCACGCGCGGCGGGCGGTCGAGAACTCGAAGATGCGCAGGAAGCGGCGGCCGTCGGCGGTCTCGGGCTTGCCGGCGGCGTCGAACATCGGCTTCTCCAGCAGCGCGTAGAGGGACGCGCCGTCCGGCGACATCGCCATGCCCTCGTAGCCGCCCGAGCGCTGCACCGCATAGGGCACCGCGCGCGTCGGATCGGGTCCGAGCTGCAGCGCGGGGTGGTCGGGGCTGCGCACCTCCTGTCCGCCCGACAGCGTCGGGTAGACGCCGGTCACGCGGCCCTGGCGGTCGACGTGGAAGAGAAAGGGCCCGAACTCCTCGCCGATCCAGAAGCCGTCGGCCACCGGCTGGATGCTCTCGGGATCGAAGTCGGCGCCGGTCAGGTAGCGCTCGCGGGTGTGCTCGTTCTCGATGCGAAAGGGCACGAGCCGGTTCGGGTCGCTCAGGAAGATGTGCTGGTGCACGGCCACGCCGCCGCTCTGGAAGTCGGGCGTGACGCGGCTGATGAAGAGCAGCGCGTCCGGGCTGTTGCGCTTCGTGCCGAAGCCGTTGTCGGTCAGCACCCAGTAGCTGCCGTCGCCGACCGGCTTGATGCCCGAGAAGCCCTGCAGCGGCTGGCCGACGAAGGGCAGCGTGATGCCGGTGCGCTGGGGCAGCGAACCGATCGCCTCGGTGCGGTTGCCGCCGGGGCCGGTGAAGCGGCCGGAGACGGCGAAGCCGGGCGGTGCGTCGGCCGGCGGCACGATCATCCGATAGGCGGGCACCAGCGCATGGCCGGCGAGCGTGGCCGGGAACTCGCGCGGCTGGGCGAGGAGGGGCGACGCAAGCACGAGCGGCGCGAGCGCGATCGCGGCGGCGAGGCAGGCGAGACGGGTCTTCATCGAGGCTCCGGGGGAGGGAGGAGAGGCGAGGGAGAGGTGAAGGCGAGGTGAAGCAGAGGCGGGGCGGCTCGAAGCCTAGGCGGGCGCCGTGACAGGCCGGTGACGCGCGGCCGAGCTGTCCGGCCCTGCCCCGGCTGCGGCAAGGCTTCGAGACCGCAGCGGGACGAGACCGAGGTCGGATCGATCCCCGCGCGGGTCCTCAGCGAGCCGGGGGGTGGGCACACTTCAATCCATCGACGACGCGGACAGAACGCCGCCGAGACGGCCCCGGACACCGGTGCCGTCACCCTCCCGAAAACGCTTCATGCAAACAAGGACACCCACCATGAACACCTTCACCAAGCTCCTCGCCCCCGCCGCCCTCGCCTTCGCCGTCTTCGGCGCGCAGGCCAGCGAAATCACCACCGGCGACATCGGCGCGCAGCCGGTCACCGCCGGCCCGTCGGTCGCCGTCGCCATCACCGGCCCCGTCGGCCAGAGCGGCGAGCTCGCCGTCGGCGACCTCGGCACGCAGCCGGTGACCGCCTCGCAGGTGCGCACGCCCCGCGACGTGATGGCCCAGCCGGTCCGCAGCCTGTACGCGATCGGCGCCTGACGTCCGGACCGGTGACGGCGGCGGCCATGCCGCCGTCGCGCCGGACCGTGCGACATCCGGGCCCCGCAGCCGACACCCGTCGGCGGCGGGGCCCGGTGCATTGGGGCGGCGCACCGACCGCCCGGCGTGCGCGATCTGCCACACTGCGCTCCCCCGAGAACGACATCCACGGAGACCCGCATGACCGCACGTACCGGCCTGCAGCTGCGCTCGCTCGTCAAGCCCGACGGCGAACTCGAGATCACGCTCGTCGACCAGACCGTCCCCGAGCCCGGCCCCGACGAGGTCGTGGTCCGCGTCGAAGCGACGCCGCTGAACCCGTCGGACCTCGGCCTGCTGTTCGGCGCGGCCGACCTGTCGACGCTGAAGATCGGCGGCACCGCCGCGCGCCCGGTCGTCACCGCGCGGATTCCCGAGCGCGCGATGCCCGCGATGGCCGCCCGCGTCGGTCATGCGATGCCGGTCGGCAACGAGGGCGCGGGCACGGTCGTCGGCGCCGGCAGCTCGCCCGAGGCGCAGGCGCTCGTCGGCCGCGTCGTCGCGGTGATCGGTGGCGCGATGTACGCGCAGTACCGGGTGATCAAGGCGCGCGAGTGCCTGCCGCTGCCGGCGGGCACCGCGCCCGCGGCCGGCGCGTCGTGCTTCGTGAACCCGCTGACCGCGCTCGGCATGGTCGAGACGATGCGCCGCGAGGGCCACACCGCGCTCGTACACACCGCGGCCGCGTCGAACCTCGGCCAGATGCTCAACCGCATCTGCCTGAAGGACGGCATCGGCCTGGTGAACGTGGTGCGCAAGCCCGATCAGGCCGCGCTGCTGCGCGCGCAGGGCGCCGCCCACGTCGTCGACAGCAGCTCGGAGACCTTCATGGCCGAGCTGACCGAGGCGCTGGTCGAGACCGGTGCGACGATCGCCTTCGATGCGACCGGCGGCGGCCAGCTCGCCAGCCGGATCCTGACCGCCATGGAGGCGGCGATCACGCGCACGGCCAAGGAGTACAGCCGCTACGGCTCGAACGTGCACAAGCAGGTCTACCTGTACGGCACGCTCGACATGCGCCCGACCGAGATCGTGCGCAACTTCGGCTTCTCGTGGGGCATGGGCGGCTGGCTGCTGTTCCCGTTCCTGCAGAAGGTCGGGCCCGAGGTCGGCGCGCGCCTGCGCCAGCGCGTCGTCGACGAGCTGCACACCACCTTCGCGAGCCACTACTCGAAGGAGGTGTCGCTCGCCGAGGCGCTGTCGGCCGAGGCGATCGCGGCGTACGGCGCACGCGCGACCGGCACGAAGTACCTGATCGTCCCCAGCCGGGGCTGATCGGCGCGCGGGCCCGCGTCGGATCGGGCCGCGCCGTCGGTCGATGCGCGGCGTCTCAGGCCGCGGCCATCCTCACCGGGATGCGCCGCGCGCCGAAGCGGCCCGCGGCCTTCGCGAAGCGGCCCGCCATCGCGGTGCCGCAGTGCGTGCACGCGCCGCGCTCGTCGAG
>CAIUGQ010000697.1 GCA_903898725.1 uncultured Burkholderiales bacterium
AGCTACGGCGGCAGCCTCATCACCGCCGTCGCGGACACGATGGCCGAACACATCGCGGCGCTCGTCTACCTCGACGCCCTGATCCCGACCGATGGCGTCCCCGGCTGGAACAGCTTTCCACCCGAGCGACAGGCGCAGATGCTGGCCGGGGCACGCGCGCTGGGGGGGCTGCAGGTGCCGCCCCCTGACCCGTCGATCTGGGGCTTCGAGCCGGGCTCGCCGGAACACCAGGCGCTGCGCGAGCGGCTGACGCCGCATCCGCTGAAGACCATGATGGACTCGCCGCGGATCACCGGACGATGGCGACAGGTCCGCAACAAGCACTACCTGCTCGCGGCCGGACCGCCCGCGTCCCGCTTCGCGCCGTACCACGCGAGTGTCGCGGGGCTGCCCGACTGGACCACCGCCGTCGTGCCGGGCGGGCACGAGTCGATGTGGACCCATCCGCAGGCACTGGCTTCCGCGCTGCTGCCCCTCATCGCGTACGACACACGCACCCCGCGGTCGCCATGAAGACGAACGTCCTGATCCTGCTGTCCGACGAGCAATCCGGCCCGGTCATGGGCTGTGCCGGCCATCCCTGGGTGCGCACGCCCAACCTCGACGCACTGGCCGCGCGCGGCACGCGCTTCGACCGGGCGCTGACGCCGTCGCCGATCTGCGTGCCGGCGCGTGCCGCGCTCGCCACCGGACGCTGGGTGCACCAGACCGGCCACTGGGACAACGCCACGGGCTACGGCGGACACCCGCCCGGCTGGGGCCATGCGCTGCTGGCCGCGGGCCGGCGCGTCGAGTCCATCGGCAAGCTGCACTACGCGAGCGCCGAGGCCCCGACCGGCTTCGGGCTCCAGCACCAGCCCATGCACCTGGCCGACGGCGTCGGCCAGGTCTGGGGGTCCGTGCGCGATCCCCTGCCCCATGAGCCGCGCCCCTCGCGCCTGTTCCGGGAGCTCGGGCCGGGCGAGTCGCGCTACAACCGCTACGACGCCGCCTCCGGCGAGCAGGCGGCCCGCTGGCTCCACGAGCGCGGCGCGACGCCCGATGCCCAGCCGTGGACGCTCTTCGTGGGCTTCGTGGCCCCGCACTTCCCGCTCGTCGTTCCGCCTCGTTACCTGCAGGACATCCCCGTCGACGACCTGCCGCTGCCCCGACTGCTGCCGCGCGACGGTCATGTGCGACACCCGTGGGTGCAGCGCTTCGTGGACTTCAGCGACGCCGACGCCGAGCTCGGCACCGACGCCCGCCGCCGGCTGGCGCTGGCCTGCTACTACGGGCTGGTGAACTTCGTGGACGAGCAGGTCGGCCGCGTGCTGCAGGCGCTCGAGGCCAGCGGCCAGGCCGACTCGACCCTGGTGATCTTCAGCAGCGACCACGGCGACAACCAGGGCGTGCGCGGCCTGTGGAACAAGTCGATGCTCTATCGGGAGTCGACCGAGGTGCCGATGATCCTGGCGGGACCGGACGTGCCGCAGGGTCGCGTGTGCTCGACGCTGGTCAATCTCGTGGACATCGCACCGACCGTGCTGGATGTGGGCGGCGTCGCTTCACCGCCCGATCTGCCCGGGCGGTCCCTGCTGTCGATCGCGTGCGAGCCGGACGACCCGTCGCGGGTGGGGTTCAGCGAGTACCACGCGGTGGGCTCGCCGTCGGCGGCGTACCTCGTGCGGCAGGACCGGTGGGCGTACCACCACTACGTGGGTTTCGAGCCGGAGCTGTTCGATCTGGAGGCGGATCCGGGTCAGGGGCGTGACCTTGCTGGTGAGGCCGGGTGCTTCGGTGTGCGGGAGCATTTCGAGGGACTGCTGCGCGGGATGCTCGATCCGGTGGCTACCGATGCGCGGGCTAAGGCCGATCAAGCGGTGCTTGTGGACCGTCATGGTGGGCGGGAGGCGGCGTTGGGGCTGGGGCCGGAAGGGGCGACGCCGGTGCCGGGGGTGGGGGCGGGCGGCGGGCCCTCCAGTCCGGCGGAGCAGCGCTGACGGTCTGCTGGGCTGCGACGCAGCGCTCCACGAAGCCGATCCGGCGACGGCATCGAGCTGTTCGACTGCGGGGGCGTGGTCGGTTGGTTGATCGAAGGTGGGTGGAACCCTTCACAATCGCGCCCTTACTCCGTTCGTTCCAGGTACCTGAGCTTCACCATGGACAAACTCGTTCTGCGGCAGCAGGTACTGGAACGGCTCGCCGCAGACCTGCTGCAAGCCGAACAGGCCATGCGAGCGGCCCATGAAGCGGCGACTCACGAAGAGAACGTCGCCGAGAACAAGTACGACACCTTGGGACTCGAAGCCGCCTACCTGGCCACCGGCCAAGCTCGTCGCGCCGCAGCGATCCGCCAAGCGATGGCCGGTTGGCGCGAGTTCCGTCCTGGCCCCTACGATGCCGGCAAGGGCATACAGCTCGGCGCGCTGGTCTGCCTGGTCGATCTCGACAACAGGCAGCAACAGCTCTTTCTCGGGCCGGATGGGGGCAGCATGACGTTGGTCAGCGGTGATCGGCTCGTTCAGGTCATCAGCAGTGAAGCACCCTTGGGCAAGGCCATGCTGGGCAAGTGCGA
>CAIUGQ010000698.1 GCA_903898725.1 uncultured Burkholderiales bacterium
CGTGGCTCGCCGGCTCGCTCACGCCCTCGGCGAAGAAGAAGGTCCGTGCCGCGGCGGCTGCGGGCGAGGTCGACCTGCTGGTGGGCCCCCATGCGCTGGTCGAGGACTCGGTCGAGCTGCCGACGCTCGGCCTGGCCATCGTCGACGAGCAGCACCGCTTCGGCGTCGCGCAGCGGCTTGCGCTGCGGGCAGGGCGCGGCGATGCGCTGCCGCACCAGCTGATGATGAGCGCGACCCCGATCCCGCGCACGCTCGCGATGACCTATTACGCCGACCTCGACGTTTCGGTGATCGACGAGCTGCCCCCGGGCCGCACGCCGATCGTCACCAAGCTGGTGTCCGAGGGCCGCCGCGACGAGGTGGTCTCGCGGGTGCGCGCCGCCGTCGCACAGGGCCGCCAGGCGTACTGGGTCTGCCCGCTGATCGAGGAGTCCGAGGCGCTCGAGCTGCAGACCGCGATCGACACGCACGCGGCGCTGTCGGTCGAGCTCGAGGGCCTGCGCGTGGGCCTCGTCCACGGCCGGCAGCCCGGCGGCGAGAAGGCCGCGACGATGGATGCCTTCGCCCGCGGCGAGGTCGACCTGCTGGTGTCGACGACGGTCATCGAGGTCGGGGTCGACGTGCCGAACGCGTCGCTGATGGTCATCGAGCATGCCGAGCGCTTCGGCCTGGCGCAGCTGCACCAGCTGCGGGGGCGGGTGGGGCGCGGCACGGCGCAGAGCGTGTGCGTGCTCCTCTACCGGCCGCCGCTGTCGGCCAACGCCCGCGAGCGGCTGCGCACCATGTACGAGACCACCGACGGCTTCGAGATCGCGCGCCGTGACCTGCAGCTGCGCGGACCGGGCGAGTTCCTCGGCGCGCGTCAGTCCGGGCTGTCGCTGCTGCGCTTCGCCGACCTCGAGCGCGATGCCGAACTGGTCGAGGCCGCCCGCGACGAGGCCGCGGCGATGCTCGCCGGCCCGCCGGCCGCCGTCGACGCCCACCTGGCGCGGTGGCTGGCGGGTCGCGAGGAGTTCCTCAAGGCCTGAGGGGTCGCGGGGAGGGCGGCGTCCGAGGACGTCGCTGCACGGGCCGGCTGCCCGCGTCGGCCGTCCGGCGGTCCGAAAGGGGGGATTCGCACGTGCGGCCGATATCAGGATGTCCGTTCTCCTGCCCAGCCGCCCGATGCGACTCCCCGCGCGCCGAACCGCTTCCGATCCGACCGCTGCCGAGACTGCGGCCCACGACCCGTTCGTGCCTGCGTCCGACGTGCACCGGCTCGAGCCGAGCGCCGGGGCTGCCGGTCGGCCCGACGCGAACGGCACGCCCGTGGAGGCCGGTCGGTCCGATCGGGCCAGCGTGCGCGGCGCCGTGCTGCTCGCGCTCGCCGGGCTGCTCGCCCTCGCCGTCGGCATCGGGCTGTTCACCCGGCACAACCTCGTCTACCGGATCCACGACTACGCGATCCTGAACCTCGCCGGGCAGCTGCGCGAGCTGTCGAACGGCATGGGGCTGGACGCCCGCCAGATGGTCCGCACCGACGATGCGGCGCCCGGCCCGGCCGAGCTGACCCGCTATCGCGACAAGCTCGCCCAGCAGGTCGCGCAGTACGACCGCATCGTGCAGAGCTTCGTCGACCGCGAGCTCTCGCCCGACCTGACCGGCCTCGACGATCCCGTGAGCTGCTCCTGGGACGCCCCCTCGCTGCAACAGCTCGCGGCGAGCGCCGCCGTCTGGTTCGAGGTGCGCGAAGGCGTCCTGCCCGGCACGCTCGAGGGCGCCACGACGGCGCAGATCGTCGAATCGGCCCGCACGCTGGCGACCGACGATCACCGGCTGCTGCAATCGAGCCGCGCGCTCAGCATCGCCTTCAAGGAGATGATGCAGCGCAAGCTCGACTTCGTGATCCGGGCCCAGGTGGTCAGCGTCGTGCTGAGCGCGCTCTTCGGGGTGGTCGCGTTCGTGCTGATGCGCCGCCACGTGCTGCGGCCGCTGGCGGGCGTCGAGCACCTGGCGCGCCGGGTGATCTCGGGCGACCTCGGCACGCAGGTGCCGGTCGCGGGCGGACGCGAGATCGCGGCCATCGGCATCGCGCTCAACCGGCTCTCGCAGCGGATGCAGCTGCTCTTCGCGCTGGCCGAACGCAGCGCCAGCGGCCTGACGACCGGCGAGCTGCTCGACACATTGCGCGCCGATCTCGCGTTCCACGTACCGATCGACTTCGTGGCGGTCGCGTTCTGCGACGACGACGCCGGTCGTGGCTGGCGGATGCTGCGCTCGTCCGGCAGTGTCCCGGAGGTGCTGACGGACGGCACGGCGCTCGGCGTGTTCGGGCCGGCCTCGGAGGCGGTGCTCGAGCTCGGCGCGCGCGGACGCCGGGCCGGGTTCGGCTCGCTGATGACGATCGAGCTTCGGATCGGTGCCGGCGGCGCCGCCATTCTGGTCTTCGCCGCACGCGGTGCCGATGC
>CAIUGQ010000699.1 GCA_903898725.1 uncultured Burkholderiales bacterium
CGCCACCGCGATGATCGTCGGCCTGGTGGATCCGCGGATCAAGATCGAGATCGAGGTCGACGCCCGCGTGCCCGATGCGCCCGCTGCGCCGCCGCACGACTGGGGCATCCAGCCGGGCGCCTGAGAAGCCGTGAAGAAACCGTAGCGAGCAGGCCCGAGCCGGTGGCGAGGAGCGCAGCCGTACGTGATGTACGGCGAGCACCGCAGGCGCCGGCTCGGGACGCGCAGTAGGTTTATTCACGGCTTCTGAGACGCCCGGGAACGAGGAGACGAGCATGATCCTGAACGAATCGCAGACCATGGTCCGCGATGCAGTCCGCAGCTACGTGAGCGAGCAGGTGGCGCCGCACGCGGCCCGCTGGGACCGCGAGTCGACCTTCCCCGCCGAGGCGCTGCGCGGTCTGGCGGCGCTCGGCTGCTACGGCGTGGCGGTGCCCGAGCGCTGGGGCGGCGCCGGGCTCGACTACACCGCGCTCGCGGTCATCCTCGAGGAGATCGCCGCCGGCGACGGCGCGACCTCCACCGTCGTGTCGGTCAACAACTGCCCGGTCTGCTCCATCCTGATGGCCTTCGCCGACGACGCGCAGAAGGACCGCTGGCTGGTGCCGCTGGCGCGTGGCGAGATGCTGGGCGCCTTCTGCCTGACCGAGCCGCATGTCGGCTCCGACGCGTCGGCGCTGACCACGACCGCGCGCCGCGAGACCGGGCCCGACGGCCGCGTCGAGTACGTGATCGACGGCGTCAAGCAGTTCATCACCTCGGGCAAGCACGCCGACGTCGCGATCGTGATGGCGGTGACCGACAAGGCCGCCGGCAAGCGCGGCATCTCGGCCTTCCTGGTGCCCACGTCCACGCCCGGCTACGTGGTCGCACGGCTGGAAGACAAGGTCGGCCAGCATGCGTCCGACACCGCGCAGATCCGCTTCGAGGGCTGCCGGGTGCCGGCCGCGAACCTGCTCGGCGAGGAAGGCCAGGGCTACCGCATCGCGCTGTCGGGGCTGGAGGGCGGACGCATCGGCATCGCCTCGCAATCGGTCGGCATGGCGCGCGCGGCCTTCGAGGCGGCGCTGCGCTACGCGAAGGAGCGCGAGGCGTTCGGTGCGCCGATCTTCCAGCACCAGGCGGTGCAGTTCCGGCTCGCCGACATGGCGACCTCGATCGAGGCCGCGCGCCAGCTGATCCTGCATGCGGCGGCGCTCAAGGACGCGGGCAAGCCCTGCCTGAAGGAGGCCGCGATGGCCAAGCTCTTCGCCTCCGAGATGGCCGAGCGGGTGTGCTCCGATGCCATCCAGGTGCACGGCGGCTACGGCTACGTGTCGGACTTCCCGGTCGAGCGGATCTGGCGCGACGTGCGCGTCTGCCAGATCTACGAAGGCACCAGCGACATCCAGAAGATTCTCATCGGGCGCGCACTCGCCAACGAGGGCTGAAGACAGATGGACACCGTGATGCTGAAGGCGATCGACGGCCTGGAGCTGCGGGCCTTCGTCGCGCGCCCCGAGGGCGATCCGAAGGGCTGCGTGGTGGTCGCGCAGGAGATCTTCGGGGTCAACGACCACATCCGCTGGGTGATCGCCGAGCAGTACGCGCGCGCCGGCTACCTCGCGGTCGCGCCGGCGTTCTTCGACCGGATCGAGTCCGGCGTCGAGCTCGGCTACACGCCCGAGGGCACCGCGCGCGGGCGCGCGCTGGTCGACGCGCTCGGCCTGGACGCGCCGCTGCGCGACATCCGCGCGGCCGCGCAGCAGGTCGGCCAGGGGCTGCCCACGGGCGTCGTCGGCTACTGCTGGGGCGGCACGGTCGCCTATCTGGCGGCGACGCGGCTCGGGCTGCCGGCGGTCGGCTACTACGGCGGACGCACCGCGCCCTACCTGCACGAGCGGCTGCAGGCGCCGGCGATGCTGCACTTCGGCGAGCACGACAAGCTCATCACGATGGACACGGTCCGGCGCATCAGCGCCACCCACCCCGACCTGCCGTGCCACGTCTATCCGGCCGGCCACGGCTTCAACCGCTTCGGCCACCCCGACTGGCACGCCGATTCGGCCGACACCGCGCTCGCGCGCACCCTCGCATTCTTCAGGCAGCACCTCATCCATGGCTGACACCGCTTCCCCGATCCGCGTCGCACTCGCCGGCGTCACCGGCTGGGCCGGCGCCCCCCTGGCGCGCGGCATCGTCGCCACGCCCGACCTGCGGCTGGTCGCCGGCATCGCGCGCCGCGCCGCCGGCAAGACCGTCGGCGAGGCGCTCGGCATCGACTGCGCCGCGCCCGTCGTCGCCACCGCCGCCGAGGCGCTCGCGCAGGGCGTCGACGTGTTCTTCGAGTACAGCAAGCCCGACATCGCGATCGTCAACGTGCTGGCGGCGCTCGCGGCCGGTTCGCACGTGGTCGTCGGCACCTCCGGCCTGTCCGACGAGGAGTACGCGCGCATCGACGTCGCCGCACGCGCCGCCGGCCGTGGCGTGCTCGCCTGCGGCAACTTCGCGATCACCGCGGTGCTGCTGCAGAAGTTCGCCGAGATGGCGGTGAAGTGGCTGCCCGACGTCGAGCTGATCGACTACGCGAAGGCCGGCAAGGCCGACGTGCCCTCGGGCACGGTGCGCGAGCTGAGCGTGCGCCTGGGCGCCGCCCGCGGCGAGGCGCGTTCGTCGGCACTGCCGCTCGAGCAGCTGCGCGGCCCGGTCGAGACGCGCGGCGCCGAGATGTCGGGCATCCCGGTGCACGCGATCCGCGTGCCCGGCTTCGTGCTCGGCGTCGAGGTCATCTTCGGTGCCGCCGACCAGCGGCTGCACCTGCGTCACGAGGCCGGCGGCAGCGCCGAGCCCTACGTGCCGGGCGCGCTGCTGGCGATCCGCCGCGTCGGCGGGCTGGTCGGCGTCGTGCGCGGGCTCGACCGCGTGATGCAGGACTGATCCCCGGAGACGCCGCGATGGCCGCCGACTACACCCTCTACTGCTTCGCCCAGTCCGGCAACGCCTACAAGGCGGCGCTGATGCTCAACCTGTGCGGCGCCGACTGGACGCCGCGCTTCGTCGACTTCTTCAACGGCGAGACGCGCACCGAGGCCTACCGCGCCATCAACGTGATGGGCGAGGTGCCGGTGCTCGAGCACCGCGGTCGCAGGCTGTCGCAGTCGGGCGTGATCCTCGACTACCTGGCGCACGGTCTCGGCCGCTTCGACTGGGACGGCGAGGAGGAGCGGCGCGAGGTGCTGCGCTGGCTGCTGTGGGACAACCACAAGCTCACCAGCTACACCGCGACGCTGCGCTTCCTGATGGCGCTGTCCAAGGACCCGAACCCAGCCGTCGTCGAG
>CAIUGQ010000700.1 GCA_903898725.1 uncultured Burkholderiales bacterium
CAGCGGGCCGGGCACGCGCTCGAGCGAGGCACGCAGGTCGCTGCGGGCGACGGCCGCGGCCGCCAGCTCCGCACGCGACAGGTGCAGCTCGAGCACGCCGGCGGCGCGTGCGAGCGACGCGGCGGCACCGCGGAAGTCGCTCTCCTCGGGCTCGGCGAGGACTTCGCGCGCCGCGACCGGCAGCTCGGCGTCGAACGCGGTGGCCAGGCGGTGCGCGAGCCGCGCGGCGCGGCCGGCGTGCTCGATGCGCTTCAACGCCGTCACGCCGCCCTGCAGCGCGGGCACGCCCAGCTCGTCGGCGAACTGGTTCCAGCGGGCCGTCACGACCGTTACCTTCTCGTGCAGCCCATACCAGCGCTGCACGTGCGCCCAGTCGTCGGCGGACCGGGGCTCGAGGGCGGACACGCGGATCGCGGGCACATGGCGGCGCGCGTCGCCGCCGCCGAAGGGCAGCAGGCCGAAGGGCTTGCCGGTGCGCGCGCCGCGCTCGACCGCCTCGCGGGTGCGGGCGCAGGCGAGCGCCTCGGCGGACACCTCGACGGGGCGCATCAGGAAGCCCTCGCGCTCGACGGCCAGCGCGTCGAGCTCGGCGAACAGCGCGGCGAGCGCACGGCCCTCGGCGGCGAACGACGGATGCCGGCACTTGGCGCGCAGCGCCACCGGCCAGTCCTCCTCGTGCGCCTCGAGCTCGGCGGCAAGGGCCTGCGCCTCGGTCACGCGCTCGCGCAGCGTGCGCGCGGCGGCCAGGGTCGCGGCATCGTCGCGGCGCAGCGCGGAGGTGCCGTTGGCGCGCGCCTGATCGTCGAGCGCGCGCAGGCGCACCAGCACGCCGTGCAGCTCGGCGATGCGGGCGGGCGTGGGGAAGGTGTCCGGCGCGGGCAGCGCCTGGCCGACGTAGACCAGGTCGGCGCCAAGCGTGCGGCGTGCGGCACGAAGCTGCGCGATGGCGTCCTCGGCGAGCGGGGGCGCGTGCTCGGGCTCGAGCGTCGGCGTGTCGGTGAACCAGCCGAAGCGCTCGGTGCCCGCGACCACGAGTTCCGCCATCTTCGCGGCGCGCATCGGCACGCCGTCGACCTCGACGTCGGAGAGCTGCGCGGCGGCGATCGCGTCGAGCCTGCGGTCGATCGCATGCAGCTCGGCGTGCACGCGGTCGATGGCGGCGAGCGTGCGCGCGATGCCCTCGCGGGTGGCCTGCTCGTCGAGCTGCGTGACGCCCTGCTGGATCGCGCGGATCGAGGCCTCGAATTGCTTGAGGCCCTCGCGGTCGCTGGCCAGCAGCGACACCGTCAGCGGCCGCACGGCCTCGGGGATCTTGTCCTGCAGCACGCGCAGCGCGGGCTCGCCGGCCGAGGTCACCAGCACGCGGCGGCCGGTGGCAAGGTAGTGGCAGACGATGTTGGCGATGGTGTGCGTCTTGCCGGTGCCGGGCGGGCCCTGCACGGTCACGCCGGGCGCGCGCTCGAGCTGCTGGACGATCGTCACCTGCTCGTCGTTGTAGGGCAGCGGGAA
>CAIUGQ010000701.1 GCA_903898725.1 uncultured Burkholderiales bacterium
GACCGCGGTGGTCCCGCCGCGTCGCCCCGAACGCCGCACGGGCCGGGCGTCTGCAGGCGGCAGCGGTTGCGCTGCGGGTCGGCGCGCCGCGCTCGGCGACGCGACCACCGCTGCGCGCCGGACCACTCCGCGTGCAGGTGGCACGGTGATTGCAAGGTGCTCGCCATCCCACCCCACACGAGGAGGCTGTCCATGGCTGCAGTGCCGAACACGGTCGTCGAGACCACCTGGGTCAAACCCATCGATGCCACCGGTCTCGCGGCGTTCGCCGAGAAGGGCCGCAACAATCCCGACTCGCGCGGCACGGTCAAGAGCCGCACGGTCTACGACGGCCAGTTCCGCTCGCTGACCTACGTCGGTGCGCACACCCCGGTGGTGGTCGACGAGCCGCCGCACCTGTTCGGCCAGGACACCGCGCCCGCGCCGTCCGAGATCCTGCTGTCGGCCCTCGGCGGCTGCCTGTGCGTCGGCATCCACGCGGTCGCCACCCACAAGGGCGTCCGGATCTCGAAGATGGAGGTCCTCCTCGAGGGCGACATCGGCAATCCCTCGGCCTGGGGTGCGGGCGGCGCGAAGAAGGCGCCCCTTCAGATGGGCTTCCAGGCCGTGCGCGCCAAGGTGATCCTCGAGGCCGACGCGCCGCGCGAGGTGCTGGCCGAGATCGTGCGCGAGGCCGACTACGCCTCGCCGATGGCGAACTGCTTCCGCAATCCGATTCCGACCGACGTCGTGCTGGCCTGAGGGCCCGGGAGGACACGCCATGGGTGCCATCGATACCGAGCTCGCCTGCATCGACCCGGCCGCCCTCGCGGTGACGGTCGAGCGCGAGCTCGACCCGCTCGTCGGCCGCATCGACCGCGGTCTGTATCCGGCCGACGCGCTGCGTGCGCTCGGTGCGCAGGGCGCGTTCCGCCACCACCTCGCCTCGCAGCGGCCGGACGGCCGGCGCGACCTGGTGGGCGCGATCGACGCGCTCGGCACGATCGGCCGCAGCTGCGGCTCGAGCGCCTTCATGGGCTGGTGCCAGGACGCCTGCGCCTGGTATGTCGAGCAGGGCGCCTCCGACACGCTGCGGCGCGAGCTGCTGCCCGCGCTCGCCAGCGGTGAGGTGCTCGGCGGCACCGGCATGTCCAACCCGATGAAGTACTTCGCGTCGATCGAGCGGCTCGCGCTGCAGGGCACGCGGGTGCCCGGCGGCTGGCGCGTGTCGGGCCGCCTGCCCTGGGTCTCCAACCTCGGGCCGAAGCATGTGTTCGGCACCGCGTTCATGCCGCTGGGACCCGACGGCGCGCCGCGCACCGGCCCGGGCGTCGAGGTGATGGCGCTCGTGCGCTGCGACTGGCCCGGCGTGACGATGACCGAGGTGCCGCCTTTCCTCGCGATGGACGGCACCGGCACCTACGGACTGGCCTTCGACGAGGTGTTCGTGCCCGACGACCACGTGCTCGCCGACCCGATCGGCCCGTGGTTGAAGCGCATCCGCAACGGCTTCGTGCTGATGCAGGTCGGCATTGGCGCCGGGATCATCCAGGGCTGTGTCGAGCTGATGCGCGAATCGAACCTGCGCCTCGGTCATGTCAACGCGTTCCTCGAGGACGGCCCCGACCAGATCGAGGACGAGCTCGGGGCGCTCCACGATCGCGTGGCCGTGCTC
>CAIUGQ010000702.1 GCA_903898725.1 uncultured Burkholderiales bacterium
CGCCCGCCACAGCGGCGCCTGCTGCGACCGTGCCGGCGCCTGTTGCCCCTCCGGCGCCGGGCACCCCGTCCGCCGCGACCGAGTCGCGCGCTGGCGATGCCGACGGGGAATGGGTGTGGCCCTCGCCGGGCAAGGTGACCCAGTCGTTCGCGGAGTCCGGCAACAAGGGCGTGGTCTTCGGCGGCAAGGTCGGCGATCCGGTGGTCGCGGCCGCCGACGGGCG
This sequence comes from uncultured Burkholderiales bacterium, assembly GCA_903898725.1. Taxonomy (GTDB): domain Bacteria; phylum Pseudomonadota; class Gammaproteobacteria; order Burkholderiales; family Burkholderiaceae_E; genus UBA4615. Next base: position 224 of record CAIUGQ010000702.1, read on the forward strand.
CGTGATCTTCAGCGGCAACGGGCCGCGCGGCTACGGCAACCTCGTCATCGTCAAGCATGCCAACGAGCTGCTGTCGGTGTATGCGCACAACCGGACCCTGGCGGTGAAGGAAGGGCAGGCCGTCAAGCGCGGCCAGAAGATCGCCGAGCTCGGCGACTCCGGCACCAGCTCGCCGCGGCTGCACTTCGAGATCCGCCAGCAGGGCAAGCCGGTCGATCCGACCCGCTTCCTGCCCAAGCGCTGAGGCGGGGACCATGGCGCCGATCCTGGTCTTCGACATCGAGACCGTGCCTGATGCCGCCGGGCTGCGCGCGGCCTGGGGCCTCGAAGGCGACGACGACACGGTGGTGGCAGCCGCGCTCGCGAGGCGTCGCGAGCAGACGTCGGGCGCCAGCGACTTCCTGCCGCTGCACCTGCACAAGGTCATCGTCATCTCGATGCTGTTCCGCGACGCCGACGGGCTGCGCGTGCGCTCCCTCGCCGGCGGCCCGGACGACGAGGGCAAGCTGGTGCAGGGCTTCTTCCGCACGGTCGAGAAGTACACGCCGAACCTGGTGTCCTGGAACGGCGGCGGCTTCGACCTGCAGGTGCTTCACTACCGTGGGCTGATCCACAAGGTGCAGGCGCCTCGGTACTGGGACCAGGGCGAGGACGACCGCGACTTCAAGTGGAACAGCTACGTGTCGCGCTATCACTCGCGGCACACCGACCTGATGGACCTGCTCGCCCTCTACAACGGCCGCGCTGCCGCGCCGCTCGACCAGCTCGCCAAGCTCTGCGGCTTTCCCGGCAAGCTCGGCATGGACGGCTCGCAGGTGTACGACGCCTGGCAGGCCGGCCTGCAGGACGAGATCCGTGACTACTGCGAGACCGATGTCGCCAATACCTGGCTCCTCTACAACCGGTTCCGCCTGATGCGGGGCACCCTGAACACCGACGAGTACGAGGCCGAAGTCGCGCTCACGCGCCAGACGCTCGGCGCGCTCGAAGGCGACCATTGGCAGGAGTTCCTCGCGGCCTGGTCGACGTGAGCGAGCGTTACCGGATCGAGTCCCTCGACCTCGAGGCGAACGGCGTCGCGCGCAGCGAGGGCAAGGTCACCTTCGTGCGCGGCGCGTTGCCGGGCGAGACGGTGACGGCCCGTGTCGTGCGCCGCAAGCCCCGCTTCGACGTGGCCGAGGTCGAGACGATCGAACGTGCCAGCGTCCTGCGGACCACGCCGAAATGCCCCAACTTCGGCATCTGCGGCGGCTGCACGATGCAGCACGTCGAGACCCGCGCGCAGGTGTCGATCAAGCAGCGTGCCCTCGAGGACTCGCTGTGGCACCTCGGGCGCGTGCGGCCCGAGACGATGCTGCCGCCGATCGTCGGCCCCGCCTTCGGCTATCGCTTCCGGGCGCGGCTGTCGGTGAGGAACGTGCCGAAGAAGGGCGGCGTCCTGGTCGGGTTCCACGAGCGCGGCTCGAGCTACGTCGCCGACATGCGCGAGTGCCTGGTGCTGCCGCCGTCGGTATCGGCGCTGCTGGTGCCGCTGCGGGAACTGGTCGGCGCGCTGTCCATCCGGGACCGCATGCCGCAGGTCGAGCTCGCCCAGGGCGAAACCGTGCTGGCGCTGGTCTTCCGCATCCTGGAGCCGCTGACCGACGACGACGTCGTGCTGCTGCAGGCCTTCGGCGCGCGCCACGGCGTCGAGATGTGGCTCCAGTCCAAGGGGCCGGAGACCATCGAGCTGCTGTCGACGCCGGGCGGCGGGAGCGAATCGGTGCTGCACTATGCGCTGCCCGAGTTCGGGGTCGTGCATCCGTTCCGGCCGACCGACTTCACGCAGGTGAATCACGCGATCAACGCGACGCTGGTCGGACGCGCGGTGCGGCTGCTCGACCCGGGACCTGAGGATCGGGTCGCGGACCTGTTCTGCGGGCTCGGCAACTTCACGCTGCCGCTGGCCACCCGGGCCCGCGAGGTGGTGGGCATCGAGGGCAGCCGTCCGCTCGTCGAACGGGCCCGCGCGAACGCGCGGGCCAACGGGCTCGAGGGCCGGACAGCGTTCGACGTCGCGAACCTGTTCGAGCTCACCCCCGAGCGCTGGCAGTCGCTCGGTGCCTTCGACCGCGTGCTGGTTGACCCGCCGCGCGAGGGCGCCCTGGCCGTGGCGCAGGCCCTGTCGGTCCCTGGCGCACCCCGGCCGAAGCGCATCGTCTACGTGTCGTGCAACCCGGCGACGCTGGCCCGCGACGCGTCGGTGCTGGTCAACGAGGGGGGCTGGCGGATCGGCGCCGCGGGCGTGGTGAACATGTTCCCGCACACCTCGCATGTCGAGTCGATGGCGGTGTTCGACGCCTGAGCTCGAGCCGGAGCGCAAAAAAAAACCGCCCCGGGAGGCGGCCGTGACACGGACCGGGCCTTGGCCCGGTCGGTCCGTCAATCGCGCTCGCCGCCGAGGATGCCCAGCATCGCCAGCAGGTTGGAGAACACGTTGTAGACGCTGAGGTAGACCGACAGCGTCGCAGTGACGTAGTTCGTCTCGCCGCCCTGCACGATGCGCTGAAGGTCCACCAGGATGAAGGCCGAGAAGATCATCACGGCCAGCGCCGAGATCGTCAGCGTTAGCGCCGGCATCTGCAGGAAGATGTTGGCGACAGCGGCCAGGATGAGGACCAGGGCCCCGATGAACAGGAACCGGCCCATGCCCGTGAAGTCGCGCTTGGAGACGGTCGCGACCGTCGCCATCACGCCGAAGATCGCCGCCGTGCCGCCGAACGCGGTCATGATCAGCTGCGCGCCGTTCGACAGGCCGAGCACCGAGCCGACGAGCCGGGACAGCATCAGGCCCATGAAGAAGGTGAAGGCGAGCAGCAGGGCCACGCCGATGCCGCTGTTCTTGAACTTCTCGATCGCGAAGAAGAAGCCGAAGGCGCCGGCGAGGAAGACCATCGTGCCGATCAGCGGGCTGCCGGCGAAGAAGGTGAAGCCGGTCGCCACGCCGATCCAGGCGCCGAGGACGGTCGGGATCATCGACAGCGCGAGCAGCACGTAGGTGTTGCGGAGCACCCGGTTGCGCGCGACGGTGCTCAGGTCGCCGCTGCGGCCGTAG
>CAIUGQ010000703.1 GCA_903898725.1 uncultured Burkholderiales bacterium
ACCAGCGGGTGCTGCTGCGACGGGCCGACTTCACCGGCCGCATGCATGCGCTGTTCCGCGAGGTCGACCTGCTGCTGATGCCGGGTCAGGTGTGGGCGTCGCCCACCGTCGCCGAGATGGCCAGGCTCGGGCAGGATCCGACGCAGTTCTCGGCGCTGGTGCGCTTCACCGCACCCTTCGACTCCTCCGGGCATCCGGCGATCACGATGCCCTCCGGCTTCACCGCTGCCGGACTGCCGGTCTCGATCCAGCTCGCCACGGCGCACTTCCGCGAGGACCTGTTGGTCCGCGCCGGTCGCGCCTTCCAGCGCGAGACCGACTGGCACCGGCGGCACCCCAGGACCTGATCGACCGACCGACCCGGGTCTGACGGGCGCCGCTCGGCGATACTGGCCGCCTCCACCGATTCCGCCCCCACGACACACGGAGCGACGCATGACCGACGACGACCTCGGCTGGCTCGACATGGACGAACTGGCCGGCCGCATCCGTGCGCGCGAGCTGAGTTCGACCGAGGCCGCGCAGGCGATGCTGCGCCGGATCGAGCGACTCGATCCGACCCTGCGCGCCTTCGCGCGGGTCACGCCCGAGCTCGCGCTCGCCCAGGCCCGCGACGCCGATGCCGCGCTCGCCCGTGGCGATGCGACCGGCCCGCTCCACGGCGTGCCGGTCGCGGTCAAGGACCTGTGCTGGACGCGCGATGTGCCGACTGCGGCGGGCACCGTCGTCCACCGCGACTTCGTGCCCGAGGTCGACGGCACGGTGGTGCGCCGTCTGCGCGAGGCGGGCGCCGTGCTGCTGGGCAAGCTGCAGATGACCGAGGCCGCGTTCTCCGCCCACCATCCGCAGGTGACGCCGCCGCGCAATCCGTGGAGCCGGGACGCCTGGACCGGTTCGTCGTCGAGCGGCTCCGGCGTGGCGGTGGCCGCGGCGATGGTGCACGGCGCGATCGGCACCGACACCGGCGGCTCGATCCGCTTCCCGTCGGCGGCCTGCGGCGTGACCGGGCTCAAGCCGACCTGGGGGCGGGTGTCCCGCTTCGGTGCGTTCGAGCTGGCCGCCTCGCTCGATCATCTGGGGCCGATGTGCCGCACGGCGGCCGATTGCGGGCGCATGCTCGGTGCGATCGCGGGCGCCGACGCGGACGACCCCACGGCGCTGCCGGTGCCGGTGCCCGACTACCTCGCGGGCGACATCGGTTCGCTGGCCGGTCTGCGGATCGGCATCGACGAGGCCTGGGCGTCCGACGGCGTCGACGCGGAGGTCGTCGCCGCGGTGCAGGCCGCCCTGGACGTGCTGCGCCGGCTGGGGGCCGAGCCGGTCGCGGTCCGCATGCCGCCGACCGACCCGGTGGTCGCGGCCTGGAAGCCGATCTGCGCGGCCGAAGCGGCGCTCGCGCACGAGGCGACCTTCCCCTCCCGACGGGCCGAGTACGGGCCGATGCTGTCGGGTCTGCTCGACTCAGGTCGGGCGCTGTCGGCCATCGACTACCAGCGGGCGCTGCTGGTCCGGGCCGACTTCACCGGACGCATGAACGCGCTGATGGGCGGGGTGGACCTGCTGCTGATGCCCGCGATGCCGCTGGCCGGCGCGAGCCTCGAGCGGATCGAGGCGCTGCGGCAGGACCCGGATCACCGCATCCGGCTGCAGCGCTTCTCCGCGCCGTCGGACATGACCGGCCAGCCGACGATCACGCTGCCGGCGGGCCTGTCGAAGGCCGGCCTGCCGATCGCGGTGCAGCTGGTGGCGGCGGGTCTGAACGAAGGCCTGCTGGTGCGGGCGGGACGCGCGCTGCAGGCGGTGACGGACTGGCATCTGAAGCGGCCGCCGGTGTGAAGTGCCGCCTCCCGGCGGATTCCCGCTTTCGGAGCGGGAGGCCGGCGCAAGCATGCGCCGGCCGCTGATCGGGCGGCGGGCAGTGCCCGCCGAATTCCCCGATCAGCCCTTCGGGGGGATGCGCAGGGTCTGGCCGGGGTAGATCTTGTCCGGGTGCGAGAGCATCGGCTTGTTCGCCTCGAAGATCTGCATGTAGGCGTTCGCGTTGCCGTAGAACTCCTTGGCCACCTTCGAGAGCGTGTCGCCGCTCTTGACCGTGTAGTACTTCGATTCCTCGACCGGCGTCTCGACGGTGAGCTGGTCGTTCACGGACCCCACGCCGGCGACGTTGCCGCAGCACAGCAGGATCTTCTCCTTCGTGGCCTGGTCGGCGGCGATGCCGCGCACCGTGACCGCACTGCTGGCGCCGTCGAACTCGACCATCAGGCCGGTCGCCTCGAGGTTCATCGCCCGGATGTAGTCCTCGATCGCCGTCGCCGCCGCGGCGTCGGCCGCGGCCTTCTTCTCGGCATTGGCCGGATCGGACGCGGCCGCCTGCTGCGCCGCCTGTGCCTGCCCCTTGCCGAACAGCTTCTCGCCCGCATCCTTGAAGAAAGACAGCAAACCCATGGCTCAGCGCTCCGTGTTGAGTGTCGTGTGTTCGGATCGCCGTCCGTCGACGGCGGGGCTCCGACTATCGCCGGGAGCGCGCGCCGACGTCAACGTCGGGAGCGCGTCGAAGCGTGACATCGCACGCCCTGTGCAATTGCCCTCTTGAAATCCCGGAAATCGCCCCGACATCGCCAGCGAACCCACGCAAGTACTTGATCGAAAACGACAAACGATGACCGACCCGAACGCCAGACCCGAAGCCGGCCCACAGGGCCGCACCCAGGGCGCCGACGCGCCGCCGCCCGAAGCCGGCACCACGCCGGTCGCCGCAGACGCCGGACACCCGGTTGCGGACGAGGCGGGCGAGGGCGCCGAGGCCACGATGGAGCAGCGCCTCGTCGAGACCGAGTCCCGCGCGGCCGAGTACCACGAGATGGCGCTGCGGGCGCGTGCCGAGATGGAGAACCTGCGCAAGCGCGGGCAACTCGATGTCGCCGCCGCCCACAAGTACGCGATCGAAGGCTTCGCCGAGAGCCTGCTGCCGGTGCGCGACAGCCTCGAGATGGCCCTGAAGGTCGAGGCACCGACGGTCGAGAACCTGCGGGAAGGGGTCGAGGCCACGCTGCGGCTGCTGGCCACCGCCTTCGACAAGCACAAGCTCCTGGCGATCGACCCGGTCGGCGAGAAGTTCGATCCGAACCGGCATCAGGCGATCTCGATGGTTCCGGCAGGCGACGTGCCCGTCAACCACGTCGTCTCGGTGCTCCAGAAGGGCTACCTGATCAATGACCGCGTGCTGCGCCCGGCGCTCGTGACGGTCCGCGGCGGGGCTTGATTCGACGCCCCCCGGTCCCACTTATCCACAAGTACTCCACACCTTCTCCACAGGACAGCATCCATCATGGGCAAGATCATCGGCATCGACCTCGGCACGACCAACTCGTGCGTCGCGGTCATGGAGGGCGGCCAGCCCAAGGTCATCGAGAACTCCGAGGGCGCACGCACGACCCCCTCGATCATCGCGTACATGGAAGACGGCGAGGTGCTGGTCGGCGCGCCGGCCAAGCGTCAGGCGGTGACCAATCCCCGCAACACGCTGTATGCGGTCAAGCGGCTGATCGGCCGCAAGTTCCAGGAGAAGGAAGTCCAGAAGGACATCGGCCTGATGCCCTACGGCATCGTGAAGGCCGACAACAACGACGCCTGGGTGCAGGTGCGCGACAAGAAGATCGCGCCGCCGCAGGTGTCGGCCGAGGTCCTGCGCAAGATGAAGAAGACCGCCGAGGACTACCTCGGTGAAGAGGTCACCGAGGCGGTCATCACGGTGCCGGCGTACTTCAACGACGCGCAGCGTCAGGCGACCAAGGACGCCGGCCGCATCGCGGGTCTGGACGTCAAGCGGATCATCAACGAGCCGACCGCCGCGGCGCTCGCCTTCGGCCTGGACAAGGGCGCCGGCAAGGACCGCAAGATCGCGGTGTACGACCTCGGCGGCGGCACCTTCGACGTGTCGATCATCGAGATCGCCGACGTCGACGGCGAGATGCAGTTCGAGGTGCTGTCGACCAACGGCGACACCTTCCTCGGCGGCGAGGACTTCGACCAGCGGATCATCGACCACGTGATCGCCGAGTTCAAGAAGGAGCAGGGCGTCGACCTGTCGAAGGACGTGCTCGCGCTGCAGCGCCTGAAGGACGCGGCCGAGAAGGCGAAGATCGAGCTGTCCTCGAGCCAGCAGACCGAGATCAACCTGCCGTACATCACCGCCGACGCCTCGGGTCCGAAGCACCTGAACCTGAAGCTGACGCGCGCCAAGTTCGAGTCGCTGGTCGACGAGCTGATCTCGGCCACGATGGAGCCCTGCAAGATCGCGATCAAGGACGCCGGCGTGAAGGTGTCCGACATCGACGACGTGATCCTGGTCGGCGGCATGACCCGGATGCCGAAGGTGCTCGACAAGGTCAAGGAGTTCTTCGGCAAGGACCCGCGCCGCGACGTCAACCCCGACGAGGCGGTGGCGGTCGGTGCCGCCGTCCAGGGCTCGGTGCTGTCCGGCGAGCGCAAGGACGTGCTGCTGCTCGACGTCACCCCGCTGTCGCTCGGCATCGAGACGCTCGGCGGCG
>CAIUGQ010000704.1 GCA_903898725.1 uncultured Burkholderiales bacterium
ACGAGGTTGCGCCGCAGCGTCTCGGGCTCGATCGCCTCGCGCATCACCAGTGTGGCGATCGCCGGCAGGTGCTCGGCCTGGATCAGCGTGACCTGGCGCGCGCCGCCGCCTGCGGCCCGGGAGACGCGCTGGCTCGCGCGGTCGCCGTCGAGCCCGCGCGCCGCGATCGCGAGCGCCTCGTCGACGCGCGTGGCGGGCGCACGCCGCGCGGGTCGCAGCACGATCGTCTCGAGCCGGCCGGCACGCGGGAACGCGACGGCCAGCGCACGCAGGCCCTCGGTGCTCATGCGGCGGGGCCGCCGAACTCCTCGTAGGCACGCAGTGCGTCGGCCGCATACATCAGCGAGGGTCCGCCGCCCATGTAGGTCGCGACGGCGAGCATCTCGACCAGCTCGGCGCGCGGCACGCCGGCTCGCACCAGCGCCTTCGCGTGATACCCGATACAGCCGTCGCAGCGCGTGGCCACGCCGATGGCCAGCGCGATCAGCTCCTTGGTGCCGGTCGACAGCGCGCCATCGGCCATCGAGGCCTTGGCCATCGCGTTGAAGCCGTCCATCGTGCCGGGCGCCTCGGCCCGGATCTTGGTGGTCATGGTGCCGATGTCGGCGATGATCTGCTTGTAGACCTTGGCCATCTTGAGTCCTTCGTGACGGGGGTGAGGGTGTGCCGACGGCTTGCGGTGCCGGGTCTTCAGCGCCGGGCGAGCAGGCTGCCGGGTCCGTTGCCCAGCAGGCGCAGCGCACCGTCGGGCGTGATCTCGAAGCGCGACACCGTCCTCAGGCGATCGAGGACGCGTTGCTCCTGCTGCATCAGTGCCGGGGCGCAGGCCTTGAGCGTGCTGCCCAGCCCGCTCACCCCGAGGCGTTCGCCGTCGAGCGTCCAGCGGCCGGTGTATTCGTTGCACGAGGCGCGGCCCGCGATGCGTCCGTCCGGCAGGAAGCGCAGCGTGGCGCGCGAGCGGTCGATGATGCCGGCGCCGTCGATGTCCTCGACCACCCACTCGGCGCCGCCCAGGAGCGTCGCGGGTTCGCCGCCGCAGCCGCGCCACACCCGGCCGTCGTGCTCGACCGTCACCGTCAGCGGATGCGGCATGCCGCTCATGGTGTCGGCGCAGACGCGTTCGATCGCGGTGACGTGCAGCGGCGCGCCCCGGGCCGTCGCCTCCCAGCGGCGGCCGGTGCCTGCGGGCCGGGGGGCGGGGGTGGGTGCCTCGAGGGCGGTACCGTCGAGGCCCGGCACGAAGCGGATGCGCGTGCCATCGAGCTCGAGCCGCCAGGCGGGTTCGTTGCCGCGGGCGGCGAACGACGGCGGACCGGGCAGTGCGCCCGCGGCCTGCGCGCCGGTGCGACAGTCGGGCCAGGCCTCGCCGCGCACGACGACCCGTGCCCGGTCGCCGACGTTCGAGACGCTGGTGCCCGGTTCGTCGACGGCCTCGTAGCGCACGCCGACCGGGGCGGGCACGGCGCGCAGCACGCGCTCGCGGCCGTCGATCGACAGCAGCCACCGATCGCCGCGCGTACCGACGGTGGCGGTGCGATCGCCGCAGGTGAGCGTGCTGGCGAAGGCGAGGGGCGCTACCGGTGCGGGGGCCGGCGCGGCACATCCGACGAGGAGTGCCGCCGCCGCCACGAGCGTCGCGAGTGCGCCGGCGCGCATCGGGCGCATGGCCTCACGCTCCGGCGCGCAGCGCTTCCTCGACGAAGTCGAGCCGGTCGTTGCCCCAGTGCAGCTCGCCGTCGACGAAGAACGCCGGCGCACCGAACACCTGGCGCGCGATCGCCTCGTCGGTGTTCGCCTTGAGCTCGGCCTTGGTCTCGGGCGCCTCGAGCGCGGCCAGCAGCGGCTCGGGGTCGAAGCCCGCGTCCTGCGCGCAGCGCGCGAGCACCAGCGGGTCGGCGAGGTTGCGGTCCTGCTCCCAGGCGGCGGCGAACAGCGTCGCGGCGAGCGCGGGCAGCGCGGCGTCGCCGTGCGTGCGACGCGCGGCCACCAGCAGTCGCAGCGCGCCCATCGAGGCGATGGGGAAGCGCGACGGATAGGTGTAGGCGATGCCGTAGCGCTTCGCCCAGCGGGCGAGGTCGGCGCTCAGCCAGGCGGCCTTGGCCGGGATCCGGGCCGGCGTCTCGTTGCCGGAGGCCTTGAAGGCGAAGCCGAGCGAGAAGGGCTTCCAGATCGCGACCGAGCCGGTGCGGCGCGCGAGCGCCTCGACCTGGGTGGACGCGAGCCAGCTGTAGCCGGAGGCGATGTCGAAGAAGAACTCGAAGCTGCGTGCGGGCAAGGCGGTCTCCGGGGGCGTCGGTCGTCGTGACGCGCCGGCGCGGTGTCGGGACCGTGCCGGCGCGGGCCGCGCGGCCCCGGCCTCAGACGGTGGCGAGTGCCGCGCCGCGGGCCGGCTCGAGCCTGCGGCCGATCTCGGCGAGCAGCTCGTAGGACCGCAGCCGCGCCTGCTGATCGTACACGGCGGCGCTGACCATCAGCTCGTCGGCGCCGGTGCGCTCGACGAAGGCCTGCAGCGTGCGGCGCACGGTCTCGGGCGAGCCGACGAACGAGCAGGCGAGCATGCGCATCGCATGGGCCTTCTCGTGCGGGGTCCAGTACGACTCGATGTCGTCGAGCGGCGGCGACAGCAGGCCGCGGCGGTTGCGGACCATGTCGACGAAGCGCTGCTGGATGCTGGTGAACAGCCGCGCGGCCTCGGCGTCGGTGTCGGCGACGATCACGTTGATGCAGGGCATCGCGTGCGAGGTGGCCTGCTGCGCCGAGGGCTTGAAGCGCTCGCGGTAGACGCGCAGGGCGGCGTCGAGCTCGTCGGGCGCGAAGTGCGAGGCGAAGCCATAGGGCAGGCCGAAGTAGGCCGCGACCTGCGCGCCGTACAGGCTCGAGCCGAGGATCCACAGCGGCACCTTCAGGCCGGCGCCGGGCACCGCGCGCACCGCCTGGCCGGGCTCGACCTCGTCGAACAGCATGCGCAGCGCGTTGACGTCGTCGGGGAAGTGCTCGGCCGCCCGCGGGTCCACGCGCAATGCGCGCGAGGTCGCCTGGTCGGTGCCGGGCGCGCGCCCGAGGCCCAGGTCGATGCGGCCGGGGAAGAGCGACTCCAGCGTGCCGAACTGCTCGGCGATCACCAGCGGCGAGTGGTTCGGCAGCATGATGCCGCCCGAGCCGACGCGGATCGTCTTCGTGCCGCCGGCGAGGTGGCCGATGACCACCGAGGTCGCCGAGCTCGCGACGCCGGTCATGTTGTGGTGCTCGGCCACCCAGTAGCGGGTGTAGCCACAGCGCTCGGCGGTGCGCGCGAGCTCGAGCGACTTGCGCAGCGCGTCGGCGGGGGTCTCGCCGAGGCGGACGGGAACCAGGTCGAGGACGGACAGCGGCAGCATGGCGGTGGGGCGGGTCGGGACGTCGGAGTCCGATCGTACGTCAGCCGGCCCGCCGACGCTCAGCGCCGTGTCAGTCGCGCCAGCAGGAAGGTCGCGGCCAGGGTCGGCAGCGCCGAGCCGAAGTCGGTCGTCCAGCGGGGCAGCAGGTGAAAGAGCGCCACGCCGCCGACCCAGATGGCGACCGCGACCCATTCGACGCGCGCTGCGCCGACCCGCGCGGCCACGTCGCGCAGCCCGCCCAGCCGCCCGAGGATCACCCCGCACAGCGGCACGAACACCGACGACAGCAGCAGCAGGAACGGCTCGAGGCCGTGCATCGGCAGCATCAGCGCGAGCACCGTGCACAGCACCGCCAGCGCCGAGCCCCAGCCGCGCACGCTGCGTCGCGGCGCGAGGCTGTGCGAGGCGACGGCGCCCGAATAGACGTCGCCGTAGGCGTTGTCGAGCTCGTCGATGAGGATCAGGCCGAGCGCGATGAGGCCGCCCTGGGCGAGCAGCAGCGCGGTCACCAGGTCGGTCGTCGGCGCCGACAGCGCGACCAGCACGCCGAGCGCATAGCACCAGGCGTTGGCGATCGCGTAGCCGATCCAGGTGCCGGCGAGCGCGCCGCGCCCGTCGCGGCCGTGGCGCGAGAAGTCGGCCACCAGCGGCAGCCAGGAGATCGGCATCGCGATCACCAGGTCGACCGCGCCGAGCAGGCTCATGCCGCCGCTGCCGGGCCGCGCCCACAGTTCGTCCCAGCCCTTCATCGCGGCGAGGCCGGCGAACTGCCAGGTGAGCCAGGCGAGCGAGACCAGCACCAGCGGCAGGCCGAAGCGGCTGACGAAGCGGCGCACCAGCGTGACCATCGAGCCGTTGGCCAGCAGCAGCAGGAGCGCGCCGAAGGCAAGCGTCGCGACGATCGCGGCGGGCGGCAGCGACCACGGCGCGGCGATCTGCAGCGCGTGCCCGGGCGCGGCCCCGGCCGCGGGGGCCGGGGCGGCCGCGATCCAGCCCAGATCGCGCAGGATCGCGACCAGGCCGTCGCGCATCACCACCAGCTCGAAGGTCGTCCAGCCGATCAGCTGGACGATGTTGAGCACGATCGGCAGCCGCGCGAACGCGCTGCCGTAGGTCGCGTGCATGAGCCCGGCGCTCGACAGGCCGCTGTCGCAGCCGATCTTCGCGGTGAAGGCGAGCAGGCCGGCGCCGAGGATCGAGCCGAACACGATCGCGGCGAAGGCCTCGCGCGTGCCCATCGCGGGCACGAGGAAGGAGCCGACCTGGATGACGAGGAGGCCGACGCCGAGCGACAGCCACAGCGAGGCGTGATCGCGTACCCCGAAGGACCGCTCGGTGGCGGGGATGGGCGCGAGTGCGGAATTCCGGACGACGGACGACATGGTTGCTTCCCTCCGCGAGGATGACCTCGATCAGGTTCGAGGGGACTCTCTCAGCCGCGTCGCGCAGGCTCGCGCGCACGGCACCCCCAGCATCTCGGCGGACCGGGTGGCCCGCGCGAGGGCGAGAGTGTACGGGAACCCGCGCAGGGCAGCGGGGCTGCCGTTCCAGGGGCTGCGCGCCGGCGCGTCGGCGCGGCCTCGCGCGTCCACCGGCCCCGGGCGCGTCCTACACTGGGCACCCCCGAGCCGAGGCCGCCCGCGATGAACCTGCTGCTGCTGTCGAATTCCCGGATGCCCGACGGGCGCTACCTCGTGCATGCGCTCGATGCGATCGCCGCGCTCGCGGCCGGCCGCCGCCGCGCCCTGTTCCTGCCATTCGCGGGCGTCACCATCGACTGGGACACCTACACCGCCACCGTGCGCGAGGCGCTCGCCCCGCTCGGGCTGGAGATCGAGGGCGCGCACCGCGTCGACGATCCGCGCACCGCGCTCGCGGCCACCGAACTGGTGCTGGTGGGCGGGGGCAGCACCTTCCGCCTGCTCGCCGAGTCGCGCCGCCGGGGCTGGCTCGACGCGCTGCCCGGTGCGGTGCGCGGCGGCCTGCCGTATGCCGGCTGGAGCGCGGGCTCGGTGCTCGCCTGCCCGACGATCCGCACCACCAACGACATGCCGATCGTCGACCCGGGCGGGCTCGATGCGCTCGGGCTGCTGCCGTTCCAGCTCAACTGCCACTTCACCGACGCGATGCCACCCGGCCACCAGGGCGAGACCCGCCGCCAGCGGATCGCCGAGTTCCAGGTGCTCGAGCCGGGCGAGACGGTGATCGGCCTGCCCGAGGGCGACTGGCTGACGGTGCGCGACGGCGCGATGGCGCTGCACGGGCCCTTCGACGCATGGCTGTTCCGCGCCGGGCGCGAGACGCTCGCGCTGCAGCCGGGGCCGCTCGTGCTGGGATGACGCCGGTCGCCGGCCCGCCGGCCCTCGACGAGTTCCGCACGCCGCGGCCGATCGCGGGCTGGCGTGTCGTGGCCACGGCCTTCTGGCTCGCGGTCTTCGCGTGGGGGCTCGGCTTCTACTCGCTGTCGCTGTACGTCCACCAGCTCGGCGAGGCCGGCTGGTCGGGCACGCTGCTGTCGGCCGCGACCACCGGCTACTTCCTGCTCGGCGCGGCCGCGATCCAGGTCGTCGAGCGGGCCGCCGCGCGTTTCGGGCGACGGCGCGTCGCGCTCGCCGGCGTGCTGCTGCTGGCCGGCGGCGTCGCCGCGCTGCCGCGCGCGGGCCATCCGGCGCTGCTGCTCGGCGCGTATGCGGTGATGGCGCTCGGCTGGGCGGCGACCTCGGGCACCGCGATCAGCCATGTGATCGGGCAGTGGTTCGAGCAGCGGCGCGGGCTCGCGCTGAACCTGGCGCTGACCGGCGCCAGCGCCTCGGGCTTCCTGGTGATCCCGCCGATGGCCTGGGCGGTCGCGCATTGGGGCGTGGGCGACGGGCTGGCGTGGGTCGCCGGGGTGCTGGCGGTGGTGACGGTGGTGGTGGTCGCGTGGAACCTGCCGGAGCCGGCGGGGCGCGGGGTGGCTGGGGGGCAGGGGGCACCGGGACCGGCGCATGCGAGAGGCGCGGACGGCGGGCAGGACACACAGGGCACGCACGGCGCATCGGCCTCCACCGTCGCCTCACTCGCCACCGAGCCCCTCGCCCGTGTCACCGCGCTGTTCGCGATCGGCTGGCTCGCGCAGGTCGCGTTCCTGTCGCAGCAGATGCCGCTGCTGGTGCCCAAGGTCGGCGTCGCGGCTGCCACCGCCGCGGTCGCGGCCACGACCGCGGCCTCGCTCGTCGGGCGCCTGCTGCTGTCGACGGTGATCGATCGCATCGACCACCGGCTGGCGACCGCCGCGAGCTACGCGGTGCAGGCGGTGGGCATGGTGCTGCTCCTCGTATCGGATGCGCCGGCCGCGGTGCTCGTCGGCTGCTGCCTGTTCGGACTGTCGGTCGGCAACGTGATCACGCTGCCGGCGATCTTCGCGCAGCGCGAGTTCGCGCCGGTGCGCTACGGCGCCGTGGTCAACCGCGTGTGGACGGTCGGCCAGACGCTGTTCGCGCTGGGGCCGAT
>CAIUGQ010000705.1 GCA_903898725.1 uncultured Burkholderiales bacterium
CAGGCCGGGCCGGGTGAGGCCGGCCTGCGCGTTCAGGTTGGCGCCATCCATGTAGACCTGGCCGCCCGCGGCATGGACCTGGGCGCAGATCTCGCGGATCGTGCCCTCGAACACGCCGTGCGTGGACGGATAGGTCACCATCAGCGCCGCCAGGGCATCGCGATGGGTGGCGATCTTGGCGGCGAGGTCGGCCATGTCGACATTGCCCTGTGCATCGCACGCCACCACCACGATCCGCAGCCCCATCATCTGCGCCGAGGCCGGATTGGTGCCGTGGGCCGAGGCGGGAATGAGGCAGATGTCGCGATGCCCCTGGCCCTGGGCGATCAGGTAGTTGCGGATGGCCAGCAGGCCGGCATATTCGCCCTGGGCGCCTGAGTTGGGCTGGAACGACACCGCCGCGAACCCGGTGATCTCGGCCAGCCAGTCGCCGAGCTGGCGCAGCATCTCGGTATAGCCGGCGGCCTGCTCGCGCGGGGCGAACGGATGGATCGCGGCGAACTCCGGCCAGGTGACCGGCGCCATCTCGGCGGCCGCGTTCAGCTTCATCGTGCACGAGCCGAGCGGGATCATCGAGTGCACCAGCGAGATGTCGCGGTTCTCGAGCTTCTTCACGTAGCGCACGAACTCGGTCTCGCTGTGGTGGCGATTGAAGACCGGGTGCGTGAGGACCGCGCTGTCGCGGCGCAGCGCGGCGGGAATCGCCGCGGGCTCGATGCCGATGCCCGCGGTGCGCGCGAGCGCGTCGACCTCGGGGCGCGTGCCGGTGAGCACGAAGGCCACGTCGGCGACGTCGGCGATGCCGACGGTCTCGTCGAAGGCGATCGCGAGGCGCCCGCCCGACAGCGTGCGCAGGTTGATGTGCTGCTCGGCGGCGCGCCGGGCGATCGCCGCGGCATCGAGCCCGGCGGCCGCCGGATCGATCACCACGGTGTCGAAGAACGCCGCGTGGACCGGCTCGAGGCCGGTGGCCGCCAGCAGCAGCCGCGCCATCGCATGCGTGCGCAGCGCGATCCGCAGCAGCCCCTGCGGGCCGTGGTA
Source organism: uncultured Burkholderiales bacterium (assembly GCA_903898725.1). Taxonomy (GTDB): domain Bacteria; phylum Pseudomonadota; class Gammaproteobacteria; order Burkholderiales; family Burkholderiaceae_E; genus UBA4615. Next base: position 1,042 of record CAIUGQ010000705.1, read on the forward strand.
GACCGCGTAGAACGCGGCCATGTTGGCGAGCAGCGCCTGCGCGGTGCAGATGTTGCTGGTCGCCTTGTCGCGGCGGATGTGCTGCTCGCGGGTCTGCAGCGACATCCGGTAGGCGAGGTTGCCCACGGCGTCCTTGGAGACGCCGATGATCCGGCCCGGCATCATCCGCACCAGGTCCTCGCGCACCGCCATGAACGCGGCGTGCGGACCGCCGTAGCCGAGCGGCACGCCGAAGCGCTGCGCCGAGCCGATGGCGATGTCGGCGCCCATGGCACCCGCGGACCGCACCAACATCGCGGCGAGCGGGTCGACCCCGATCGACAGCCGTGCGCCGCCGGCGTGCAGGGCGGCGGCGAGCGCGGAGAAGTCGCGCAGCCGACCTTCGGTGTCGGGGCACTGGACGTGCGCGCCGAACACGGTCGAGGCATCGAAGGCGGCCGCGTCGGCGACCACCACCTCGACGCCCATCCACTTCGCGCGGGTGCGGATCACCGCGATCACCTGCGGATGGACCGAGGCGTCGACGAGGAAGCGCTTCGAGGCGTGGCGCGAGGCGCGGCGCAGCACGCCGAGCGCCTCGGCGGCGGCGGTGGCCTCGTCGAGCAGCGAGGCGTTGGCCATCGGCAGACCGGTCAGGTCGACGACCATCTGCTGGAAGTTCATCAGCGACTCGAGCCGGCCCTGTGCCACCTCGGCCTGGTAGGGCGTGTAGGCGGTGTACCAGCCCGGGTTCTCGAGCACGTTGCGCCGGATCGGCTCGGGCGTCAGCGTGCCGTGGTAGCCGGCGCCGATGTAGCTGCGCCAGACCTGGTTGCGCTGCGCGATCGCGCGCAGCTCGTCGAGCGCGGCCGCCTCGGTGGCGGGCGGCACCATGTCGAGCGGCGCATCGCGCAGGATCGACGCGGGCACGGTGTCGCGGATCAGCGCCTGGCGCGACGCGTAGCCGATCGTGGCCAGCATCTGCGCCTCCTGGGCGCCGGCCGGTCCGATGTGGCGGGCATGGAACTCGTCGTCGCCGAGCAGGGCCTGCAGGTCCTGGCCAAGGGTCTCGCCGTGGATCATCGCGGGCCTCCCGGTCAGGCGCCGGGGCCGGCGTCGTACGCGGCCGCGGTCAGCAGGGCCGCGAGTGCGGCGGGGTCGGCGGGGCGCAGCGTGTAGAGCCAGCCGTCCGCGTAGGGCGAGGTGTTGACCGTCTGCGGGGCGTCGGCCAGCGTGTCGTTGGCGGCGAGGACCTCGCCGGCGAGCGGCGCGTAGACGTCGGAGGCCGCCTTGGTCGATTCGACGACCGCGACCGCTTCGCCCTTCGAGACGCTGCGGCCCGCCTGCGGCAGCTCGGCATAGACCAGTTCGCCCAATGCCTCCTGCGCATGCTCGGTGATGCCGATGGTGACGGTGCCGTCGCCGTTGTCGCGGACCCACTCGTGGGTGTCGGTGTAGCGCAGGTCGGAAGGGCTGGCCATGGAGGGCTCCGGAGGAAGGTCTTCGCGGGCGGGTTCGTCGCCGGCACGCTGGGCGTGACGACGCGGGGACGCTGACGGACCCCCCGCTGTGGTGGTCCGCTGCGCCCCCTCTGTCCGTTTGCCTGAGAGATTGACCTTCGGCGAGGCTGCTCGCGACTCGCGTCGCGACGCCTACTCTCCAGAGAGTCCGATCCGCTGCGGTCCTTTTGCCTGAGAGTTTCCGGGGCGATACACCTTCGGCGCCGGCGCCTGGCCGGACGCGGACGTCCGGGGGCCGGTCTCTCCCGCAGCGGCGGTGAGACTGGGGGCGAAGGTAGACGCGGGGGCACGGGGTGTCAAGCGAGCCCCGCCGGCACGCTGCCAGTCGCGGCGGGTCGTCGTCAGCACGCGCGTGGCCGCGTCCACCATGCGCGGCAGGATGGGTCGGTCGAGGGTCGTGGAATCGTCGTGCATCGCCGTTGTTCCGGAGGCACCGTCAAGGGCGCGATAATGGCGGCGCACGATGTCGGTGCGATGACACGCAGGTCACGAATGAGTCGCATCCTCCACCGCCAGGCCCAGGGCCGGTATCCACGGGTCGTCTCCGGCGACGGCCCCTATCTCTTCGACGACCGGGGCCGACGCTGGCTCGATGCCTGCGGCGGTGCCGCGGTGTCGTGCCTCGGGCACGGTCACCCGGCGGTGGTCGCCGCGATCGAGACGCAGGCGCGCAAGCTCGCCTATGCCCACACCTCGTTCTTCACCACCGAGGTCGCCGAGGCGCTGGCCGACACCCTGGTGGCGTCGGCGCCCGAGGGCATCAGCCATGCCTACTTCGTCTCCGGCGGCTCGGAGGCCATGGAGGCGGCGCTGAAGATGGCGCGCCAGTACCACCTCGAGCGCGGCGAGCCGCAGCGCTCGGTGTTCGTGGCCCGCCGCCAGAGCTATCACGGCAACACGCTCGGCGCGCTGTCGGTCGGCGGGAACATGGCCCGGCGCGAGGCGTTCGCGCCGCTGCTCTCGCCTGCGATCCACGTCTCGCCCTGCTACGCGTACCGCGACCGCCGCGACGACGAGACGCCCGAGGCCTACGGCGAACGGCTCGCCGCGGAGCTCGAGGCGGCGATCGTCGCGGCCGGGCCCCAGCGGGTGATCGGCTTCGTGGCCGAGCCGGTGGTCGGCGCCACGCTCGGTGCGGTGCCGGCGGTGCCGGGCTACTTCCGCCGCGTGCGCGAGGTCTGCGACCGGCACGGCGTCCTGCTCATCCTCGACGAGGTGATGTGCGGCATGGGCCGCACCGGCACCCTCTACGCCTGCGAGCAGGAGGGCGTGGTGCCCGACCTGGTCGCGATCGCCAAGGGACTGGGGGGCGGCTACCAGCCGATCGGGGCGTGCATGCTGTCGCAGCGGGTGTTCGACGCGTTCGCGCGCGGCTCCGGGTCGTTCCAGCATGGTCACACCTACCTCGGGCATGCGATCGCCTGCGCGGCCGCGCTCGCGGTGCAGCGCGTGATCGCCGAGGAGGACCTGCTCGCGCGGGTCCGCGAGACCGGCGCATTGCTCGAGTCCGAACTGCGGCGCGCGCTCGGCGACCATCCCGCGGTCGGCGACATCCGCGGGCGCGGACTGTTCCTCGGCATCGAGCTGGTCGCGGACCGCGAGGCGAAGACGCCGTTCGATCCGGCGCTGAAGCTGCATGCGCGGATCAAGCAGGCGGCCTTCGACGCCGGCCTGATGTGCTACCCGATGGGCGGCACCCTCGACGGCCGCCGGGGCGACCATGTGCTGCTGGCGCCGCCCTACACGATCGACGCCTCGCAGGTCGACGAGATCGTCGGCGGCATCGCCGAGGCGATCGACACCGCGGTCGACTCGGCGCTGCTGGCGGCGCGCGGGGCCTGAGCGCGAGTCGGCCCGCGGGTCGAGCGCCGTCGGCCGGTCGACCGGTGCCTTCGGCTCAGCGTCCGACCGCGAGCGCCGCGGCTTCCGCCGCGCAGTCCTCGCTCGAGCGGGTGCCCTTGGCCCGCAGCGCCGCCAGCTCGCCGCGCGCCAGCGCGATCTGCGCGGCATAGGTCGGATCCGACTGCAGCCGCGCGAACGTCGCCGCGCCCATCGTGCGACCGGCGTCGACGTCGCTCTGCCAGTGCACGCCGCAGATCATCCGGCTCTGGCCGAACGCATGGGCGCGCTGCAGCAGCGCGTCGGCCCGCTCGGGCGCGACCGAGGCGAGCACCAGGCCCCAGGCCCAGCCGAGCGCGGCGTGCCCCGACGGATACGAGCCGTCCTTGACCAGCCGCGGCTCCTCGGCCGTCGAGCACGAGGCCTCCTTGAGCGCGACGAACGGCCGCACGCGGTTGTAGTGGTCCTTCGCGGTGTACGTGGACAGTCCCGCATCCGCGAGCGTGCGGCGCAGCAGCGTGTTCAGGTGCGGCGTGGCCTCGGCCGAGATCGGCGCGTCGAGCGCGCACGAAAAGGTCCGGCCAGCCGCCGGGAAGCGCAGCTCCGCGTCGCGGGTGGCGAGCGCCCAGCGGGGCGAGTCGCGCAGCGCGCGGCTGGTTCGGTAGGCCGCGAGATCGGCCGCGGCCATCGGCGAGCCGTCGGGCGGCGGCGGCGGCAGCAGGGCGCGGGCATTGGGCAGCGCCCGTCGATCGAGGTAGCCGTTGAGGACGCCCGAGCCGGCGCGGACCTCGCCGATCTGCTCGGGCGAGACGCTGGGGACGACCGTGGCGGAAGGCGGGGCGGAGGGCGCGGCGCAGGCGGCCGCAGCGAGTGCAACGGCCGCGATCGAGCCGCGCAGGCGCAGTCGCTGGAACGGGGTCTGTGGGGGCATGCGGGTCTCCTCGTGGCCTCGGTCCGGGGCGGCCGGGCGTCATGCCGCCATGATAAGCGCGGCCGGAGGGGGCGGCAGTTGCCCGGCGCGCGGCGCGGCGGCGCGGCAGTCGCCCGACGCGCGGCCCGGGCCGCCGAGCGCCGCGTACAATCGCCGCGAACCCCCCGGAGACCCACCATGGACACGATCCGTACCGCCCCGACGCGCCGTCGCGCAGGCTTCGCGACACTGGCCGCCGCCGCCCTCGCCACCCTCGTCGCGATGCCCGCCGCGCAGGCCCAGCAGAAGTTCGTCACCATCGGCACCGGCGGCGTGACCGGCGTCTACTACGCGGCCGGCGGCGCCATCTGCCGCCTGGTCAACAAGGACCGCGCCAAGCACGGCATCCGCTGCTCGGTGGAGTCCACCGGCGGTTCGGTGTTCAACGTGAACACCATCAAGGGCGGCGAGCTCGACCTCGGCTTCGCGCAGTCCGACGTGCAGTTCAACGCCACCAAGGGCCTGACCCAGTTCAAGGACGGCGCGGTCTCCGATCTGCGCGCGGTCTTCTCGGTCCACCCCGAGCCGTTCACGCTGCTGACCCGCAAGGAGTCCGGCATCAAGACCTTCGCCGACACAAAGGGCAAGCGCGTCAACGTCGGCAACCCGGGCTCGGGCACGCGGGCCTCGATGGAGGAACTGCTCGTCGGGCTCGGCTGGACGATGAAGGACTTCTCGCTGGCCGCCGAGCTCAAGGCCGACGAGCACGGCCCGGCGCTGTGCGACGGCAAGATCGACGCGTTCTTTTACGGCGTCGGCCATCCGAGCGCGAACATCCAGGACCCGACCACCACCTGCGGCGCGAAGCTCGCGTCGATCTCGGGCCCGGCGGTCGACAAGCTGGTCGCCGACAAGCCGTACTACGCGAAGGTCACCATCCCGGGCGGGCTCTACCCGAACAACCCCGACGCGGCCCAGACCTACGGCGTGCTCGCCACCGTCGTCGCCTCGTCCAAGACCCCGGCCGACACCGTCTACCAGGTGGTCAAGGCGGTGTTCGACAACTTCGACGAGTTCAAGAAGCTCCATCCGGCGCTCGCCAACCTGCAGCCCGAGACGATGGTCAAGGACGGCCTGTCGGCCCCGCTGCACGAGGGCGCGCTGCGTTACTACCGCGAGAAGGGCTGGGTCAAGTAACACCGTCCGGGCACGGACGGCTGCGATCCGGACGGGCGCCCTCGGGCGCCCGTCTCACGTGAACACGGCGCAATGGGTACCGAGAGACAGGCGATGGCGAAGCAAGGTGCGGCAGGAGCGGGGTCGGGGGCAGGGGCAGGGGCGGGCCCTGGCGGACCGGTGCTCGACGAGGCGGGCCTGCAGCAGCTGGTCGCCGAGGCCGATACCGGCGGGCGCAAGCCCGGCGGTGTTGTCGAGCAGCTGCTGCTGTGGGTCGCGGTGGGCTGGAGCCTCTTCCAGCTCTGGTATGCGTCGCCGCTGCCGTTCGCGCTCGGCGTCGGCGTGCTCAACGACACCGAGGCGCGCTCGTGGCACCTCGCGATCGGGCTCTTCCTCGCCTTCCTCGCGTATCCCGCGTTCCGGTCCTCGAGCCGCAGCCGCGTGCCGCTGGCGGACTGGGTGCTCGCCATCGTCGCGGGCGGCTGCGCGGCCTACATCGCCCTCGCCGCGGGCGGACTCGCGATGCGCCCCGGACAGCCCTCGGGCACCGACATCGTCGTCGCGAGCATCGGCCTGCTGCTGGTGCTCGAGGCCACGCGGCGTGCCGTCGGCTGGCCGATGGCCGCGCTCGCGCTGATCTTCATCGGCTACATCTTCCTCGGGCCCTACATGCCCGAGGCGATCCAGCACAAGGGCGCCTCGCTCAACCGGATGCTGTCGCACCAGTGGCTGACCACGGAGGGCGTCTTCGGCGTGGCCCTCGGCGTGTCGACCGCCTACATCTTCATCTACGTGCTGTTCGGCGCGCTGCTCGACCGGATCGGTGCGGGCAACTACATGATGCAGGTGAGCTTCGCGCTGCTCGGGCACCTGCGCGGCGGACCGGCGAAGGTCGCGGTGGTGTCGTCCGCGCTCAACGGACTGGTGTCCGGCTCGTCGGTGTCGAACGTGGTGTCGGGCGGCATCTTCACCATCCCGATGATGAAGCGGGCCGGCTATGGCGGCATCAAGGCGGGCGCCATCGAGACCTCGTCGTCGGTCAACGGCCAGATCATGCCGCCGGTGATGGGCGCGGCCGCGTTCCTGATGGTCGAGTACGTCGGCATCCCGTATTCGGAGATCGTGCGGCATGCGTTCCTGCCCGCCGTCATCTCGTACATCTCGCTCTTCTACATCGTGCACATCGAGGCGCTCAAGCTCGGCATCGAGCCGATGACGAGCGCGCGCGAGCGCGGCTTCGGCTCGACGCTGATCGCCTGGGGCCTGGGCCTGACCGGGTCGGTGATCGCGGTGACGCTGATCTACTGGGCCGCGCTCGGCGCGCGCGCGCTCGCCGGCGATGCGGCGCCCTGGGTGATGGGGGCCCTGCTCGGCGGGCTCTACGTCGCGGCGGTGGTGTTCGCGGCGCGGCGCGACGAGGTCGACTTCGCGAGCTTCGACTTCGAAGTGCAGCCGCAGACCTGGCCGACGGTGCGGGCGGGCCTCGACTTCCTGATTCCCATCGGCGTGCTGGTCTGGTGCCTGATGGTCGAGGACCTGTCGCCGGCGCTCGCGGCGTTCTGGGCGACCGCCGTGCTGCTCGCGATGATCGTCACGCGGCCGGCGCTCGTGGCCGCGGTGCGCGGTCGCGGCGCGCTCGGCGCGGCCTGGCGCCGCGGTCTCGTCGACCTGCGCGAGGGGCTGGCGACCGGCGCGCGCAACATGATCGGCATCGCGGTCGCAACCGCCACGGCCGGCATCATCGTCGGCGCGATCACCCTGACCGGCATCGGGCTGATGATGACCGAGTTCGTCGAGCTGGTCTCCGGCGGCAGCCTCGTGCTGATGCTGCTGTTCACCGCCTTCGTCTGCCTGGTGCTGGGCATGGGCGTGCCGACCACCGCGAACTACATCCTGGTCGCCACGCTGATGGCGCCGGTGATCGTCGAGCTGGCCGCCCAGGGCGGGCTGGTGATCCCGCTGATCGCCGTGCACCTGTTCGTCTTCTACTTCGGGATCATGGGCGACATCACGCCGCCGGTCGGACTGGCGAGCTTCGCTGCCGCGGCGATCTCGGGCGAGGACGCGATCAAGACCGGTCTGCAGGGCTCGGTCTATGCGCTGCGCACCGTGATCCTGCCGTTCGTGTTCGTCTACAACCCGGCGCTGCTGCTGATCGGCGTCGACAGCTGGGCCGAGATCGCGCTGATCGCGCTCGCCGGCACGGTCGCCTCGATGCTGTTCGCGGCGATCACGATGAACTGGATGCGGGTCCGGCTGCGGGTCTGGGAGTGGCTGGCGCTGGTGGTCGCGATGGTGCTGCTGTTCAGGCCGGACGTGGTCTGGGACGCGATCTACCCCGAGTTCGAGAACCGGCCGGCGAGCGAGGTGTTCCGCATCGCGGGCGAGCTGCCCGAGGGCCGGCTGCTGGTGCTGCGGATCTCCGGCACGACGATCGAGGGCGACGACGTCAGCAAGACGGTCGCGCTGTCGCTGCCCGACCGGCCCCGGCCGGCGGCGGGGACGGCAGCACCCGCCGATCCGCCCGACCCGGTGGCGCTCGGGCGCCAGCGCCTGTCGCAGGCGGGCGTCACGCTCACCGGACTCGGTGACCGGGTCCAGGTGGCGGCCGTGCGCTTCGGCTCGCGGGCCAAGCGCCAGGGCATCGAGCAGGGCTTCGACGTCTCCGGCGTCCTGGTGCATGCGGATCGGCCGTCGGTCCACTGGCCCTACCTGCCCGCGTTCCTGCTGGCCGGGCTGGTCTGGTGGCTGCAGGGCAGGCGGCTGCCGGCCGCGGGTGGGCCCGCTCGCGGTGCGGGGTCTCTCGGCGACGGCCGCGCCGCGTCCGGGCGATAATCCACGGTGATGAACGCCGAACACCTCGCCCCGCCCGCCGTCGCGCGCACCGTCGCGCCCAGCCCCGAGCCCCGCTGGGCCGACCTCGAGGCCGCCCCCGATGCGGCCGGCGCCGCCGCCATCGTCGCCGCGCTGCGTGCGGTGCTGCCCGCCCGCTGCGTGCTCGCCGGCGTCGAGCAGACGCGGCCCTACGAGTGCGACGGCCTGTCGGCCTTCCGCAAGCTGCCGGTCGCGGTGGTGCTGCCCGAGACCGAGGAGCAGGTGGTCGCCGTGATGAAGACCTGCCGGCGGCTCGACGTGCCGGTGGTGGCCCGAGGCGCGGGCACCAGCCTGTCGGGCGGCGCGATGCCGCACGCCGCGGGCATCGTGCTGTCGCTCGCCCGCTTCAACCGCATCCTCGCGCTCGACCCGGTCGGACGGACCGCCCGCGTGCAGCCCGGCGTGCGCAACCTCGCGATCAGCGAAGCCGCCGCGCCCCACGGCCTGTACTACGCGCCCGATCCGTCCTCCCAGATCGCCTGCACGATCGGCGGCAACCTCGCCGAGAACTCGGGCGGCGTGCACTGCCTGAAGTACGGGCTGACGGTGCACAACGTGCTGCGCATCCGCGGCGTGACCATCGACGGCGAGATCCTCGAGCTCGGCGGCGCCGCGCTCGACGCGCCGGGCCTGGACCTGCTGGCGCTCGCGATCGGCTCGGAGGGCATGCTGCTGGTGGCCACCGAGGCCACGGTCAAGCTGGTGCCCAAGCCGCAGCTCGCACGCGTCGTCATGGCCTCGTTCGACGACGTGATCAAGGCCGGCGACGCGGTCGCGGCGATCATCGGCGCGGGCATCATCCCGGCGGGCCTCGAGATGATGGACCGCAAGGCGACCGAGGCGGTCGAGCCCTACGTGAAGGCGGGCTACGACCTCGCCGCCGAGGCGATCCTGCTGGCCGAGTCCGACGGCACGCCGGAGGAGGTCGAGGAGGAGATCGCGCAGCTCGAGGCCGTGCTGCGCGCGGCCGGCGCGACCGCGATCGCGGTGTCAGGCAGCGAGGCCGAGCGGCTGCGCTTCTGGTCGGGCCGCAAGAACGCGTTTCCCGCGGCGGGCCGCATCTCGCCCGACTACTACTGCATGGACGGCACCATCCCGCGCAAGAACCTCGGGACGATGCTGGCCGCCATCGCCGGCATGGAGCGCACCTACGGGCTGCGCTGCATGAACGTGTTCCACGCCGGCGACGGCAACCTGCATCCGCTGATCCTGTTCGATGCCAACACGCCGGGCGAGTGGGAGCGCGCCGACCGGTTCGGCGCCGACATCCTCGAGCTGTGCGTCGAGCTCGGCGGCACGGTCACCGGCGAGCACGGCGTCGGCATCGAGAAGATCAACTCGATGTGCGTGCAGTTCTCGCCGGCCGAGCGGGCCGCCTTCTTCGCGCTCAAGCGGGCCTTCGATCCGCCGGGCCTGCTGAATCCGGGCAAGGGCATCCCGACGCTGGCGCGCTGCGCGGAGTACGGGAAGATGCATGTGCAGGGCGGGCGCATCGCGTTCCCCGAGCTGCCGCGCTTCTGACCCGACGACGGCGTCCGTCCCTCCGCACTCCCGCACACCGAACGAGCCCCGCTTGCAACCGACCGTCCCCTCCGCGGCCGAGGCCGCAGCGTCCGCCGCGCCCGTCGCCGACGGCCGCATCGCCGACCCGGCCTTGCGTGCGCTGCGCGACTGCGTGCGCGCCGCCGACACCGACCGGATCCGCCTGCGCCTGCGCGGCGGCGGCACCAAGGACTTCTACGGCGAACCCGCCGTCGGCGAGGTGCTCGACCTGCGTGCGCTGTCGGGCATCGTGTCGTACGAGCCGACCGAACTGGTGATCACCGCGCGCTGCGGCACGCCGCTCGCCGAGGTCGAGGCCGCGCTCGCCGAGCGTCGCCAGTGCCTGCCCTTCGAGCCGCCGCACTTCGGTCCGGGCGCGACCGTCGGCGGCATGGTCGCCGCCGGCCTGTCGGGGCCGCGACGCGCCAGTGCCGGCGCGGTGCGCGACTACATGCTCGGTGCGGTGCTGATGAACGCGCAGGGCGAACTGCTGCAGTTCGGCGGGCAGGTGATGAAGAACGTCGCCGGCTACGACGTCTCGCGGCTGCTCGCCGGCTCGCTCGGCATCCTCGGCCCGATCGTCGAGGTCTCGCTGAAGGTGCTGCCGGTGCCGCCCGCCGAGGCCACCGTCCTGCTGCCGGCCAACCTGCGCGACGCGATCGAGCTGATGAATCGCTGGGGCGGTCAGCCGCTGCCGATCTCGGCCACCGCCTGGCATGCGGGCGATCTGGGCGTGCGCTTCTCGGGCGCGCGGGCGGCGGTCGACGCCGCGGTGCGCCGCTTCGTCGAGCAGCACGGCGCCGAGCGTGTCGATCCGGCGCAGGCCGCCTCGGTCTGGAGCGGCATCCGCGAGCACACCGATCCGTTCTTCGACGGCGAGGCGCCGCTCTGGCGACTGAGCGTGCCCTCGACCGCCGCGCCGTTCGAGTTCCCCGGTCGCCAGCTGATCGAATGGGGCGGTGCGCTGCGCTGGTTCCGCACCGATGCCGACGCAGCACGGGTGCGCGAGGCGGCGGCCACCGTCGGCGGCAGCGCGACGCTGTTCCGCGCCCGCGACAAGGGGCCGGGCGTGTTCTCGCCGCTGTCGGCGCCGGTGCTCGAACTGCACCGCCGGATCAAGCGCGAGCTCGATCCGCGCGGCATCTTCAACCCCGGCCGCCTCGTGGCCGGCCTCTAGGACGGCCCGCCGCGATGGAAACCCACCTCGCCGACTGGCTGCGCGGCACCCCCGACGGGACCGAGGCCGAGTCGATCCTGCGCTCCTGCGTGCACTGCGGCTTCTGCACCGCCACCTGCCCGACCTACCAGCTGCTCGGCGACGAGCTCGACGGGCCGCGCGGCCGCATCTACCTGATGAAGCAGGTGATGGAAGGCGTGCCGCCCACGCGCGAGACGCAGCTGCACCTCGACCGCTGCCTGACCTGCCGCAACTGCGAGAGCACCTGCCCGTCGGGCGTGCAGTACGGGCACCTGGTCGACATCGGCCGCAAGCTGGTCGACGAGCGCGTGCAGCGCCCGCTCGGCGAGCGACTGATGCGCGGCGCGCTGCGCGAGGGCATGACGCGGCGCTGGCTGTTCGATCCGGCGATGCGGGTCGGCCAGGCGCTGCGCCCGCTGCTGCCCGACGCGATCAAGGCGAAGGTCCCCGAGCGCCGGGATCCCGGCGTGTGGCCGCGGCGTACGCATGCGCGTCGCGTGCTGATGCTCGATGGCTGCGTGCAGCCCGCGATGATCCCGGCGATCGACGCGGCCACCGCGCGGGTGCTCGACGCGCTCGAGATCGAGGCGATCGTCGCGCCCGGTTCGGGCTGCTGCGGCGCGATCCGGCATCACCTGAACGACCATGACGGCGCACTCGGCGACGTGCGCCGCAACATCGACGCCTGGTGGCCGCTGCTCGACGGGCAGGGCGTCGAGGCGATCGTCGTCAATGCCTCGGGCTGCGGCGCGATGCTCACCGACTACGGGCACCTGCTTCGCGACGATCCGGCCTACGCGCAGAAGGCCGCCCGCGTGTCCGCGCTGGTGCGCGACCTGTCGGTGTTCCTCGCGTCCGAGCGCGAGGCCCTCGCGGCGAAGGCCCGGGCGACGGCGGAGCGTCGCGCGGCACAGGAGACGCAGGCCGAGCCGCTGCCCGCGCGCGTCGCCTTCCACCCGCCGTGCACGCTGCAGCACGGCCAACAGGTGCGCGGTGCGGTCGAGTCCTTGCTCGCGGCCTGCGGTGCCGAGCTGCAGCCCTTCGCCGAGTCGCACCTGTGCTGCGGGTCGGCCGGCACGTATTCGGTGATGCAGCCGACGCTGTCGACGCAGCTGCGCGACCGCAAGCTCGAGAACCTCCAAGCCGGCGCGCCCGACACCATCCTGTCGGCCAACATCGGCTGCCTGACGCATCTGCAGTCGGGCACCGGGACCCCGGTCCGCCACTGGGTCGAGTGGGTCGACCGGGCGATCGGCACCGCCCGCGCCTGACCGGGCGGGCCCTCGATGCCGGCCGCGTCCCCAGCCGTGCCGGGCGGCGGCGTCCCCCTGAGGGTGCGGCTGCCCAACTGGGTCGGCGACGCCTGCATGGCGCTGCCGGCGCTGCGCGAGCTCGATGCGCGGGGCGCGGTGCTCTCGCTGGCGGCACGGGGCTGGGCGACTGACCTGCTGGCCGGCCACGGCTGGCCGGTGCTCGCGCTGCCGGGCGGCCTGCGCGCCGGCGCCGCGGCGCTGCGCGAGGCCGACGGCCCCCGTCGGGGCCTGCTGCTGACCAACTCGCTGTCGAGCGCCGCCGTCTTCCGGCTCGCCGGCATCGCCGCGGTCGGCCATCGCAACGAGGGCCGATCGCTGCTGCTCGGCCGGGGCGTCTCCAAGCCCCAAGGGCTGCACGAGGTCGAGGTGTTCTGGCGGCTGGCCGGCGCCGCGGCGGACTGGCTGGCGCTGCCCGACTGGCCCGCTGCGCCGCCGCCCACGCTCGGGCTCGTGCTGACCGACGCGCACCGGCAGGCGGCCCGTGCGTCGCTGACCGCGGCCGGGCTCGGCTCCGGCGAGCCCTATGCGGTGCTCGCGCCGCTGGCGGCCGGCACCGTGGGCGGCGTCCCGAAGCTCTGGCCGCGGTTCGCCGAGCTCGATGCGGCCCTGCGCGCCCGCGGCTGGGCGACCGTGGTCTGCCCCGGACCGGGCGAGGAGGCGGCGGCCCGGGCGGCGGCACCGGGGGCCCGGGTGCTCGCGGGCCTGAAGCTCGGCGCCTACGCGGCGACCTGCACGGGCGCACGCATGACCGTCGCCAACGACTCCGGGCCGATGCACCTCGCCGCGGCGGCGGATGCCCCGGTGGTGGGGGTCTTCGGTCCGGGCGACCCGGCACGGACCCGTCCGTGGGGCACACTCGCCGGGTGGGTCGGCGGCAAGGGGGTCTGGCCGTCGGTGGCGCAGGTGCTGGACGTGCTCGACGGCGTGGCGGCGCGCGCCGCCAGTGCGTCTTCGCGCCTCGAGCGGCCCTAGCGCCCCGCGCGCCCCGAGCGCCTCGAGCGGCTCTAGCGCCCCGAGCGCCCCGAGCGCCCCGTCTGATCCGCGCTGCCGGCCGGGCCCGGCGACTCGGTCGGCCGCGGCCGACGCGTGTTCAGCCGGGTGCCGGCTGCCAGCCGGTCAGCTCCCAGCGCACCGAGTCCTCGAGTGCCCTCGACGCGCGTCCGCCGGGCGCGCCCGGCAGATACGAGCCGGTCCATTCTCGCGCCACCCAGCGGCGCACCTGCGGCGCGTACCACAGCGTGTCGGTGCGTTCGGGCGCATAGCGGAAGACGTCGGGGTGCTGGTAGGTCACGAAGCGCTCGATCCGCAGCGCCTCGAAGGTGCCCGCCGGAACCTGCACGCGTTCCCAGCCCACCACCCGCAGCCGCTGCTGCCAGCCGAGCACGCTGCTCGAGCGCTCGCTGCGATAGCGCGACGCGGTGGTGATCCCCTGTCCGGCCCGGGCGCCCGGCGGCACCACCGGCACCGGCGTCTCGAACAGCAGCGGGAAATCGTAGGTGGTGTCGATCAGCACGGTCCAGGGATCGGCCCAGCGCTCCTCGAGCACCGGCCGACCGCCGCCCGGATCGACCCGCAGCGAGATGTCGGGCGTGATGGCCACCACCTCGACCGTCGTCTCGCCCAGGACCGCCCCGTTGTAGCGGTCGATCAGCCGATACCGCCAGCGGTCACCGACGCCGAGCTTCGGCACCGGCAGCGGCTCGGCGCCCGCGGGGGCCGGAACGGCCGCGCTGCTTGCGCAGCCGGTCGAGAGCGCGCCGCCCGCCAGCACCGGCAGGCCCAGCAGTCCGCCCAGCGCGCGGCGCCGGCGCAGGTCGATGTGTGTCATCGCAACGCTCCTCGATGCCCGGCCGGGCCGGGTCAGCCCGCCACCGGCGAGCGCATGTACGCAGTCAGTTGCCACAGAAGCCAGTCTTCGCGTCCCCGCACGCCGGTGGACGGATTGTTCGCCCCCATGCCCGTCGCGGTGTAGTCGCCGCGCATCTCGCGCTGGACCCACCGGTTGACCGCCGGGGCGTACCACAGCGTGTCGCTGCGGTTGGCTGCGCTGCGGTCGCTGTCGGGCGATTCGAATGCGATGGTGCGGCTCACCTTCAGGCAGTCGTAGCGTCCGGCCGGCACCTCCACGGTCTCCCAGCCGCCGATGCGAAGCTGCTGCGACCAGAGCTTGCGCTTCTGCGTCTCGGGGTCGATGTAGGAGGACGACGTGGCCACCGTGCGGCCCGGCTCGATCGGCCCCGGCACGAGCGGTACCGGCTCGCGATAGGCGTAGAGCCCGCCGTACAGGACCTCGCTCAGCGCGACCCAGGGCTCGGAGAAGCGTTCCTCGGCGTTGCCGCCGGGCCGCCGGCTGCGGATCCGCATGCGGATCTCGGGCATCAGTTCGACCAGTTCCCAGGTCGGCTCGTCGAGCCAGCGTCCGTCGAGCCGGTCGGTCAGCCGGTAGCGCCAGCGGTCGCCGATCCGCAGCACGGGCGCCGGTGCCGGCCCGGTCGGCAGCGTCGAACCCGGGCCGCCGGCCGGTGGCACCGCGGTGCAGGCCGGCAGCGCGGCCGCCGCGACGAGCAGCGCCCGTCGCGCCGGATCGGTCAGGCCGGCATCGGCCGTCCGTCGTTGAGCCACAGCACCCCCTTGATCATCCGGTAGAGGTACCAGACGACCGGCACCAGGAACAGGAACGACAGCAGCCCGAAGGTGATGACCGCGAGCAGCAGCGCAGGGAGGAAGGATACGACGACCCAGAACAGCGTCCACCAGAACGTGCGGATCATCCAGTTCATGTGGCTCTCGTAGATCGTGCCGCGGGCGTCGTCGCGCTTGATGTAGTTGACGATCAGCGCGATCACCGACAGCACGCCCATCGACAGCAGCGGCCCCGCGATGTGGAGCGCGTAGTCGACGAGACAGACCTTCTTGAGCGTGTCGTGCCGGTCGGCATCGACGGTCAGCACGGGTTCGGCGGGCATGCGGTCCTCCTCGGTGGGATGGACCCGATGATGGGGGCGGGGCGGGCGGTCTTCAAGCGGCGCCCGCCCCGGCGGGCCTCACTCGACGGCCTTGACCATGTCCTCGACGACCTTCTTCGCGTCGCCGAACACCATCATCGTCTTGTCCATGTAGAACAGCTCGTTGTCGAGGCCGGCGTAGCCGGATGCCATCGAGCGCTTGTTGACGATGATCGTCTTGGCCTTGTAGGCCTCGAGGATCGGCATCCCGGCGATGGACGACTTCGGATCCTTGGCCGCCGGGTTCACGACGTCGTTGGCGCCGAGCACCAGCACCACGTCGGCCTGGCCGAACTCGGAGTTGATGTCCTCCATCTCGAAGACCTGGTCGTACGGCACCTCGGCCTCGGCGAGCAGCACGTTCATGTGACCGGGCATGCGGCCGGCGACCGGGTGGATCGCGTACTTCACCGTGACGCCGTGATCGGTCAGCTTCTGCGCGAGCTCCTTGAGCGCGTGCTGGGCACGGGCCACCGCCAGGCCGTAGCCCGGGACGATGATGACCGTGTCCGCGTTGGTCATCAGGAAGGCCGCGTCGTCGGACGAGCCGCTCTTGACCGGCCTTTGCGCCTTGTCGCCACCACCGCCCGCCGCCGCGGCCTCGCCGCCGAAGCCGCCGAGGATCACGTTGAAGATCGAGCGGTTCATCCCCTTGCACATGACGTAGCTGAGGATGGCGCCCGACGAGCCCACCAGCGCGCCGGTGACGATCAGCGCCGTGTTCTGGAGCGTGAAGCCGATGCCGCAGGCGGCCCAGCCCGAGTAGGAGTTGAGCATCGACACGACGACGGGCATGTCGGCGCCGCCGATCGGGATGATCAGGAACCAGCCCATCACGAGCGTGGCGAGTATGAGCAGCCACAGCGCGGCCTCGTTGCCGGTCAGGCAGAACCAGACCAGCAGCACGACGCAGGCCGCGGCGAGCGCGGCGTTGACGGGATGCTGCATCGGCATCGCCTCGAGCG
>CAIUGQ010000706.1 GCA_903898725.1 uncultured Burkholderiales bacterium
GAGGCCGGGATGCTCGGGCAGCCGGTGTACTTCCTGACGCCCGACGTGGTCGGCGTGCACCTGAAGGGCCGGCTGCGCGAAGGCGTGACCGCGACCGACCTGGTGCTTCGGATCACCGAGATGCTGCGCCGCGAGAAGGTCGTCGGCAAGTTCGTCGAGTTCTTCGGCGAAGGCACGGCGAGCCTCGCGCTGCCCGACCGCGCGACGATCGCGAACATGGCGCCCGAGTACGGCGCGACGATGGGTTTCTTCCCGGTCGACGACAAGACGATCGACTACTTCGAGGGCTCGGGCCGCACCAAGACCGAGATCGAGGCGTTCGAGGCCTACTTCAAGGCCCAGGGCCTGTACGGCGTGCCGAAGGCCGGCGAACTCGACTACTCGAAGGTCGTCGAGCTCGACCTCTCGAGCGTCGCCCCGTCGCTGGCCGGCCCGAAGCGCCCGCAGGACCGGATCGAGATCGGCCACGTGAAGTCGACCTTCGCCGAGCTCTTCGCCAAGCCGGTGGCCGACAACGGCTTCGCCAAGGCAACCGGCGACCTCGATCGCGAGTACAAGACGGCCTCCGGCCTGCCGATCCACAACGGTGACGTGCTGATCGCGGCGATCACTTCCTGCACCAACACCTCCAACCCGGGCGTGCTGCTCGCCGCCGGCCTGCTCGCCAAGAAGGCCGTGGCGCGCGGCCTGAAGGTCTCGCCGCACATCAAGACCTCGCTGGCCCCCGGATCGCGCGTCGTGACCGAGTACCTCGAGAAGTCGAAGCTGCTCGAGCCGCTGGCCAAGCTCGGCTTCGCGGTCGCCGCCTACGGCTGCACGACCTGCATCGGCAACGCGGGCGACCTCACGCCGGAGATCAACGAGGCGATCGTCGCGAACGACATGGTCTGCGCGGCGGTGCTCTCGGGCAACCGCAACTTCGAGGCCCGGATCCATCCGAACCTGCGGGCGAACTTCCTGGCGTCGCCGCCGCTGGTAGTCGCGTACGCCATCGTCGGCAACATGACCGTCGACCTGATGACCGAACCCCTGGGCAAGGACCAGAAGGGCCGCGACGTGTTCCTGGGCGACATCTGGCCGACCTCGGACGAGATCCATGCGCTGATGAAGCATGCGATGGACGCCAAGACCTTCAAGCGGCTCTACGGCAACCTCACCAAGGACCACGTGCTGTGGAACAAGGTGCCGTCCTCGGACGGTCAGGTCTACGACTGGCCGAAGTCGACCTACATCGCCGAGCCGCCGTTCTTCGGCGCCTTCGAGATGAAGCCGACCGCCGCGGGCTCGATCAAGGGCGCGCGCGCCCTCGGTCTGTTCGGCGACTCGATCACGACGGACCACATCTCGCCGGCCGGCTCGATCAAGGAGCAGTCGCCGGCGGGCAAGTTCCTGCTCGAGAACGGCGTGATCAAGGCCGACTTCAACTCGTACGGCGCGCGTCGCGGCAACCACGACGTGATGATGCGCGGCACCTTCGCCAACGTCCGCATCAAGAACCTGATGGTGCCGCCGAAGGCCGACGGCGCCCGCGAGGAAGGCGGCGTGACCGTCTACCAGCCGAGCGGCGAGAAGATGTACATCTACGATGCGGCGATGAAGTACGTCGCCGCCGGCGTGCCGACGGTCGTCTTCGGGGGTGAGGAGTACGGCACCGGCTCGTCGCGCGACTGGGCGGCCAAGGGCACGCAGCTGCTGGGCGTGCGCGCGGTCGTGGCCCGCAGCTTCGAGCGGATCCACCGCTCGAACCTGATCGGCATGGGCGTGCTGGCGCTGCAGTTCAAGGGCAACGACTCGTGGGAGTCGCTCGGGATCAAGGGCGACGAGTCCTTCGACATCGAGTTCCCGGCCGAGATGGTGCCGCAGCAGGACATCACGATGACCATCACCGGGGTCGACGGCAAGTCGCGCAAGGTGACCCTGCTGTCGCGCATCGACACGCCGATCGAGGTCGACTACTTCCGCCACGGCGGCATCCTGCCGTTCGTGCTGCGCGAACTGATGGCGGCCTGATCCGGTCCGCGGCGGCGGTGCCCTGCCCGAGGGCCCGCCGTCGCACCCTGCCCGCCTGCCGGGGATCGTCGCGCGGCAGGGCGGCGCGTCGGCGGCCCCGCCACATCCGGAGGGCGGCCTCGCGGTACCGCCGGTCCGCCGCCCTCGGGGCGGGGAACCGCTGCGGTACACTCGATCAAGGAAACTCCTTCCACCCGGCTTGCTGAACCGCCAGGCTTCGGCCGTCCCCCCTCTGCCCGCCGTGCCGCGCGCGCTCCTCGTCGCGGTGGTGACGTTCGTCTTCTGCCTGCTCGCACAGCTCGTCTCTCGCGGTGATCCGCTGCGGCTGCTGATGTGGCCGGCAGCCGGCGTCGCGTTCGCGTTCGGCTGGCGTCATGGCGTGGCCTGGACGCTGCCGGCTGCAGCCGGGGCGCTGGGCTACGGGCTCCTCGCGTTCCGCAATCCGGCGATGGCGGGGGCGGCGGCCGCAGTCACGCTCGCGGGCTCCGCGGTGCCGATCCTCGTGCTGCGCCGCGTGGGCGACTGGAAGCCGGCCGAGTACCGGCTCGAGGCGGTGGTGCGCTTTCTCGGTGCCACGCTGCTGGCCGGCGCGCCGCTGGCGGCGCTGATCGCGACGACGGTCGCCGTGCTCGCCGGCGAGACCCCGGGCGTCCATCCGCTGCACGTCTTCCTGACCGCGTGGCTCACCGTCGCCGTCGGAACGATGCTGGTCGCACCCGCGGTGCTCGCCTGGCTGGACGAATCGCTGCCGCAGGCCGATACCGGCGAACAGGAGGTCCCGGTCGTCGATCTCTCCGGGCTGCTGATGACGGTGGCGGTCGCCGGAGCGAGCTTTGCCCTGTCGGTGATCGGGCACCACGAGTACGCCTATGTCGTGCAGTTCCTGTTCTTCCCGATCGTGGCCTGGACCGCGATCCGGATGGACGAGCGTGCCAACGCGCTGACGCTGCTGCTGGCGGCGATGCCACTGCTGGCCGTGCGCGCCTACCAGGTGCCGACCGCGGGCGACGACTTCCACCGTGCGGTCGAGGCGTCGGTGCTGGTGTTCTGCGCGGTGGTCGTCGCCCTGGTGCTGCAGGCGGTCGCCGCCGACCGGCGGCTCGCGCTGATGCGGGTGGCGCGTCAGGCCCGTCAGGACATGACCACCGGCCTGCTGAACGATCGCGGGCTGCTGTCCGAGTTCGGGGATCGCCTCGCCTCGCCGCAGCGACCGAACTTCGGCCTGATCGGCGTGCACCTGACGAACTTCGATTCGGTCAGCGACCTGTGCGGCACCATTCCCGCGATGCAGCTCGAGCAGTCGACCGCGGCGCTGCTGCTGCGCCAGCCCGGCATCCAGTTCGCGGCCCGCCTGTCCGCCGGCCGCTATGCGCTGGTGGTCGAGGCCGATACCGTCGCCCAGGTGCGGACCGTCGCCCGGGAGGCCTACTCGCAGCTGGCGGGGCAGCGCTATGCCACCGAGCACGGCAACCTGCGCCTGCAGGCCTGCGTCGGCGGGCTGCTGATCGACCGGCATGCGCTGATCAACAGCGAGGACTGCCTGTCGTCGCTCGCCGACGCGCTCGCGATCGCGGCGAGCGTGCGCGACCCGCAGCTCTTCGTCGAGCCGCTCTCGCAGATGATGATCGACTCGCGGCGCGCCCATCAGAGCAAGATCGAGCACATCCGCGAAGCGGTCCGCGAGACGCGCCTGGAGCTGTACGCCCAGCCGGTCGTCGATCCGGACGCGCCCGCGGGCATGATCTCGTACGAGGTCCTGACGCGGCTGCGCGACCGCGACGGCGGGCTCATCCAGCCGCCCGAGTTCCTCACGCTGACCGTGCAGGCGCAGATGTCGGTGCCCTTCGATCGCGCGGTGGTCAAGCGCGCCTTCGAATGGCTCGCGACCAATCCGCAGGCGCTGGCGCGCACGCACAAGTGCTCGATCAACCTGTCGGGCTCCA
This sequence comes from uncultured Burkholderiales bacterium, assembly GCA_903898725.1. GTDB lineage: Bacteria > Pseudomonadota > Gammaproteobacteria > Burkholderiales > Burkholderiaceae_E > UBA4615. Next base: position 3,954 of record CAIUGQ010000706.1, read on the forward strand.
CGATGAGCGACGGCGCGATCGCCGAGTACATCCGCCAGCAGCGGGCCCTCTACTCGCTGCCGGCCGAGAAGATCGTGTTCGAGATCACCGAGAGCGAGGCGATCCGCAACCCGTCGGCCGCTTCGCGCCTGGTCGACGAGCTCAAGGCCGAGGGCTTCGGCATCGCGCTCGACGACTTCGGCACGGGTCTCGCGACCTTCGAGTACCTCAAGCGCTTCCCGCTGGACTACCTGAAGATCGACGGCTCCTTCATCCGCAACCTCGCGAACAGCCCGATCGACGAGGAGATCGTGATGTCGACGGTCCGGGTGGCGCGGCGCCTGAACCTGCGGACCATCGCCGAACACGTCCACAGCCAAGGTGTGTTCGACCGGCTGCGGGAGATCGGCGTGGACTACCTGCAGGGCGACCTGTTCGGGCAGCCGCAGCCGATCGACACCTTGTTCTCGCGCTTTCCCGAGTTCGGGGGCGACGACGACCGGCCGACCGGCGATGCGGTGACCCGCCATGCGGTGCAGCGCGAGGCCGCCCTGGCGGCGGAGGCGGCGGAGGCGGCCGAGGCCGCGGTGGCCGCGGCGGCGGCTGGAAACGACCCGAGCGCATCGGACCGGCCTGGTGCGGCGGGCGGCCGCTGAGCCCTCCCCGTCGCTCGGCCTCGCCGCCTGCCTGCCCTGCGCCCCGGCCCCCGGCTCAGCGCACGCCGCTTCCGGCCCCGCCCTCCCCGCCTCGCTCCCATCGGATGAGATCGGCTTCGACGTCGACGTCCCACACCGTGCGCAGCCATTCGACCCGCGCGCCTGCCTGGCGCGCGAGCTCGCGGGTTCGAAGCGCCACCTCAGCGCTGCCCCAGGGCACCTCCGCGAAAAGCGTCGGCAGCGACCGCGACAGTCCGACCAGCGCATAGCCGCCGTCCTCGGTCGGCGCGAAGACGGCATCCGCCCCCTCGAGCGCCGAGAAGGCCGCCTGCAGATCAGCCGGGCATAGCGCCGGGCAGTCGCTGCCGACCAGCACCGGCCGCTCGCCGAGCTCGAGCGAGCGCTCGAGTGCCTCGCGCATCCGCGCCCCGAGATCGGCCCCGCGCTGCACCGTGACCGTCCAGCCGCGGGCCTCCAGGGCGGCGGGCAGCGGGTGCGCGGACGACGGCCCGCCGTCCGCGAGGCACAGCTCGAGCCGATCGGCACCGCTCGCCTGCGCCAGCGCGACCGTCGCATCGAGCAGGCGGACGTAGACCTCGAGCGCGCGCGGCGCGCCGATCGTGGCCGCGAGCCGCGTCTTGACCCGCCCGAGCTCGGGGAGTCGGGCGAACACGATGAGCCGGGTCGGTGTCATCGGCGTCCGTAGTAGAGCCGGTGCAGCCACGTCGGCGAGGCGCCGAGCGCATAGGCCGCCCGCCAGGCCCACATCTCGACGACGGTGCGGGCGACGCCGCGGGTCTCCCAGCGGCGCGCCGAGACCGTGACGCGCCCGCGCAGGCAGGCGCAGCGCGCAACGCGCCGCAGGCGGGTGCAGAGCTCGACGTCTTCCATCAGCGGGATCGGCGCATAGCCGTCGAGCGCGATCCACAGGCTGCGGTCGACGAAGATCGCCTGGTCGCCGGTTGCGATGCCGGTCAGTCGCGAGCGCAGGTTCATCATCGAGGCAACGAGCGCCAGCGAGGCGCGCGGCGAGTCGAGCCGCACGTCGAACCGGCCCCAGCGTGCGCCGCCCGAGACCGCCTCGCGGACCGCGTCGCCGGCCTCGGCGGGCAGCCGGCAGTCGGCGTGGAGAAAGAGCAGCACGTCGCCGGTGGCGATCGCCGCCCCCGCGTTCATCTGCGATGCCCGCCCACGCGGGGCGTCGATGACGCGCGCGCCGGCGGCGGCGGCGATCGCGCCGGTGGCATCGCAGCTGCCGCCGTCGACAACGATCACCTCGTCGGCCCGGGCGAGCGCCTCGTGCACGGTTGCCGCGATCGAGGCGGCCTCGTCGAGCGCCGGCACCACGATCGACAGGCGCGGCACGGGGGGCGTGGCAACCTCGCTCATCGACGCTCGTTCAGAGTACAGTGGTCGTCGAACACGCGCAGCGGCACGCGCGCCTCGCTCCCCGGCAGGGTTCAGTCGGTCTCGCGGAACGGCCCGCGCACGGCAGCACGCGGGGCGCAGGCGGTGCCGCCGGCGATCCGCGACCGGTACGAGCGCTCGGCGGGCGAGCCCGTCGGCCAGGTCCGGTCGAAGCGATCGAGGAAGCGGGCGACGTCGAAGTCCACCGCGACGGCCGCCACCTCGGTGCCCGACAGTGTCGCCCGGTACAGCACACGCAGCCCCTCGGGCACCGGGGTCCCGGGTGCGGCGATGCGCGTGGCGATGCCGAAGGTGGCCCCGGCGAAGTTCGCCATGCCGGCGGCACCGTTGTTGATCACCGCGAGCAGGCGGCCGCCGTGCGCCGAGGGCCAGGCGTCGGCCACGGGCAGGCAGGTGTGGCTGCTCGCGATCAGGTCGACGTCTGCCTCGTCGAAGGCCGCATCGAGCCCGTCGGCACGGCTGGTCGCGAGCGCGTCATGCGCGAGGCGCCAGCCTGCGAGCGAACGGTCGTCGCCATGCACCAGGCCGACCCGCAGCGCGCCGATCCGGGCGCGGCGCAGCATCGGCAGCGCCCCCAGACCGTGGCTGACGCCGAGCGCGCGCGCGGTCTCGCGCAGCCTGCGCATCATCGCGTTCGAGCGGTCGACGTCGTCCTGCGGCACCGAGTCGGGATAGGCGCACCCGCAGCCGGCATCCGCCCCGTCGCCGTCGGGACGGGCGAGCTCGGTCTCGACGTTGCCGCGCATCGGATGCCAGGCCGCCACGCCCGCCTCGATCCGGGCGAACGACGCCGCGTCGGCATCGAACCAGTGGAAGTCGCCGTTGAGCGCCACCTCGACGCGCGGCGCCCGTTCGGCGCGCACCAGGCGGTCGATGGTCTCCAGGGCCTCGACGTTGCCGTACAGCCCTCCGACCACCCACAGCACGTCGGCCTGAAGTGCCGGGGCGCCACGCAGCGCCGACGGGGCGTAGCGGTAGTCGATCGGACAGAGACGCCCGGGGAGCGTGTCGTTCGGGGCGGACGGCGCGTGCGGCGAAGCGTCGGTCGTCTCGAGCGGGTGGATGACCTCATGCATGAGGCGAGTCTCCGGGCGGGCGCGGCAGGATCGGAAAGGCGGGGTCGGCGCATTGGGGCGGTCGCCCGGCCCAGCTCGCACCTTACACCGACGGGCCGGCCCCCCGGCCGGGCGGGATACCGGAGCCGGCGGCGCGAACCGGCCCTCGCGGGCAGCCCACCCGGACAACGGAACCGGCCCGAGCCAGGTCTGCCGCGCCCCTTCGCCGATCCGTCGCCAGGCGCTGCGGGTGTCGCAACGATCCGACACGACCTGCCGTTCAGCGCCCCGTTCAGCAAGCTGCGCGGTCGGCGGATGCCGTCTGGCGCGTGGCGAGCAGTAATGCGCAGACCCCTTGGCGTGCACCTGCTGGAATCGCATCCATGCTCTCGAATCTCGAATTGGAACGACTCACCGAGGCCGACGTCGGCCGACGGTTCAACGATCCGACCGGCCTGTCCGGCTGGGTCCGCATCGAGCCGCGACCGGTCCGCCGAGTCGTCGTCGACTTCTCGGTCCGCGTCGGCGAGCCCGGCCGCCAGCGCGACCTGAAGGTCGGCACCTGGCCCGACCGGACGCTCGCCGAAGTCCGCCAGAACGCGGAGCGTGTCCGTCGCAACGAAGACGCCGCTCCGCTGGCGAGCATCGCCGCCGCGCGCGCCCTGCAGCAGGCCCCCGCCTCCTCCGTGACCTCGGTGCCGGCCAAGGCGCCGAGCGTCGGCGGCACGGGCTGGGTGTCGCCGGATGGCAGCGCGATGCCGCCCGCCCCCCTCTTCGACGCGCCGCCCGTGGTCCGGACCGTGACCCCCGCGACCGTCGCCGAGGTGTTCGAGCTGTGGCGCGCCGACGCGCTCGCGGCCCGCAAGGACGGTGGCGAGTCGGTCCGCCGCAGCATGAACAAGGATGTGCTCCCGACGCTCGGCGCGTCGGTGGCGAACGCGGTCCGCCGCGGCCAGGTCGTTGCGGTCCTCGAGCGGATCGTCGAGCGCGGTTCGGCCCGTCAGGCCGGCTGCGTGCTCGCCGACCTGCGTCAGATGTTCCGCTGGGCCGCCCAGTCGGGCTTCGTCGAGGCCGATCCGACCGCGACGCTGCGCAAGGCCGACTTCGGCGGCGCCCCCCAGGCACGCCGGCGCAGGCTGACCGACGACGAGGTCGGCGAACTCGCCTCGAAGATGCGCGGCGCCCGCCTCGCCCGCCACATCCGGCACGCGATCTGGCTGATGCTCGCCACCGGCGCACGGATCGGCGAGATCGCCCACGCCCGCTGGCAGGACATCGACCTCGAGGCCCGCACCTGGACGATCCCGGCCGAACACAGCCACAGCGGCCGCGACCATGTGGTGCCGCTGTCGGACTTCGCGATCCGCCACTTCCTGCCCGACGGCGAGGCCCGCCGCTCGGACACCTGGGTCTTCCCGGGCCGATACGCCTCGGAGGCGCTGTCGCCGAAGGCGCTGGGCAAGCAGATCCGTGACCGCCAGCGCGGCAGCCACATCCGCGGCCGTGCGAGCGGCACGACGACGCTGCTGCTCGCCGGTGGCGCGTGGACGCCCCTGGACCTGCGCCGCACCGCCGCCGCGCTGCTGGCGGAGATGGGCGTGCGCCCGGACGTGATCGGTGCCTGCCTGGACCATGCCGTACGCGGCGACGCCCAGCGCGCCTACCATCGGCTGCCGACGCTCGACGAGCGCCGGACCGCCCTGCAGCGGCTGGGCGAGCGCCTGGAGGCGATCGAGCGCACACCGCAGGACGAGACCCGCCGCGCCGCCTGAGCGGCACGCGACCGACCGGACGGCCCGCCTCGGCGGGCCGTTCGCATTCAGGCGCGGGAAGACGGTGCGCGCAGCGCCCGCAGCGCGAGCCAGGCGGCCAGACCGAGCGCGGCCGATCCCCAGAGCGCCTCCGCGCCCCAGCGCTCGAGCGCCAGCCCCGAGAGGTACGGCGACAGCGCCTGCGAGATCCGGGTCGGGAGCATCAGCAGCCCCTGCCGGGCGCCATAGCCCACCGGTCCGAAGTACACCAGCGGGAGCGCACCGCGCGCGATCGTCATCAGGCCGCCCCCTGCTCCGTGCAGCATCGCGAACGCCGGCGCCAGCGCTGGCCCGGCGACGAGCAGCGCGAGCACGCCGACCGGATGACCGAGCGAGGCGATGCGTGCGACCCGCAGCGGATCGGCGTGTCGCAGCGGACCGAACTGCATGAGCCGGGCAAGGACCTGCGCCGGCCCGATCAGCGTGCCGACCGCGAGCGCCGCCGCAGCCCCGGTGCCGGCGGCCTGCAGCACCCGTGGCCCGTGCGCCGCGATCGCGGTGGTGATGAACCAGGTCGCGGCGAACACGAAGGCCAGCAGCACCATCGTGCGCGTCGCATCCCCGGCGACCGCCGCAGGCACCCCGAGTTAGGCGTGCCCACCGGGACCGCCCGGCGTCGCGCGCTCGGCAGGGGGCGTGCCGGCGCCGGAGCGGTCGTCTGCGGTGTCGTCCTCGGTGTCGTCCGCAGTGTCGTCATCCTGCACGCCCGGGACCGTCGTCGACGCCCGAGGGACGGACGCATGCAGGGGCAGCGCCACCAGCAGATGCAGCAGCGCCCAGCCGATGCAGGCGCCCCGCCAACCGAATCCCGATGCCATCCAGGCCGACAGAGGCCAGCCGACCGTGCTGGCGAAGCCGCCGAGCAGCGTGATGCCGGTGATCGCGTCGCGTGCCGTGCTGCCGTAGAGCCGGACGACCGTGGCGAACGCGGCCTCGTACAGTCCCGCCCCCATCGCGAGTCCGATCAGGCCCCAGGCCAGGAAGAGCGAGACCGGTCCGCTCGCCGCGGCCAGCGCGCCGAGCCCGGCGGCGAAGATGAGGTTGGTGGCGATCAGCACCGGCCGCCCGCCGAAGCGGTCGATGGTGCGCCCCGCCCAGGGCCCGATCAGCGCCGAGCCGCCCATCGCGACCGAGAACGCCAGGAACACCGTCGGCACCTCGACGCCGGTGTCGTGCGCCATCGGTTCGGCGAGCACCGCGGGCAGGTAGAAGGTGGAGCCCCAGGCCAAGAGTTGCCCGGTGCCGATCGCCGCGATCACTGCCTTGCGATGCACGATTCAGCCCCTCGACGCAGGACGTGCCCGCGGGCCCCGGCCCTCGGCGCCGCGCAGACGCTCGGGATGCCGGCCCCGGAAAGACAAAAGCCCAGGTCGGTGAAGACCTGGGCCCTTGCTTTGATGGTCGGGACGGCGGGATTTGAACTCGCGACCCCCTGCACCCCATGCAGGTGCGCTACCAGGCTGCGCTACGCCCCGAAAGACGATCAAGTATAGCAGGGTCGGCAGCGACTCAGCCGCGACGCGGCGACTCGGGCTGCAGAAGATGGAGGGCGGCGAGCAGATCGGCCCGCAGGGCGCCGATCCCGGTCTCGTCCTGCGGTGCTTCGGCAGTGGCCTCGACGCCGTCGACCGGCGGCTCGGACGACGCTGCCGCCGATGCGGCAGCGTCCTTGCGGCGCCCGTTCTGGGCGGCCTCGCCGAGCCGGTTGCGCGCCCCGCTGATGGTGAAGCCCTGCTCGTACAGCAGTTCGCGGATCCGACGGACCAGCAGCACCTCGTGGTGCTGGTAGTAGCGACGGTTGCCGCGCCGCTTCATCGGGCGCAGCTGGGTGAACTCCTGCTCCCAGTACCGCAGCACGTGCGGCTTGACCCCGCACAGCTCGCTGACCTCACCGATGGTGAAGTAGCGCTTGGCCGGGATGGGCGGCAGCGGTGTGCGGGCGTCGAGCTTGCCGGGGGCCGCAGCGCTCATGGGCGTCGGACAGCAAGGCGAGGCACGGCAAGGCGGGACACGGCGAGGCGGGACACGACAGAGCCGACCGCGGCACGGCGGGCCGCACACGCGGGGATCATTGCGGCGGAAGCGATCATTCGGGCGGCAGGCGCTCGATCAGCGCCTTGAGCTTCTGGCTCGCATGGAAGGTCACGACCCGACGCGCCGAGATGGGGATCTCCTCGCCGGTCTTCGGGTTGCGCCCCGGGCGCTGCGGCTTGTCGCGCAGCTGGAAATTGCCGAATCCGGACAGCTTCACCGACTCGCCGCGCTCGAGTGCGTCGCGGATCTCGTCGAAGAAGGTCTCGACCATGTCCTTGGCTTCGCGCTTGTTGAGGCCGACCCGCTCGAACAGCATCTCCGCCAGCTCGGCCTTGGTGAGCGTGAAGCCGTCGTCCACCCGGGGCGTCGCGCCGAGCGCTGCCGCGAGGTCACGCTCGCGGGCCTCCAGCGCTAGATCGGGTCCGAACTCGGACGGGGACGATTGGTTCATCGTTGGGTAGGTCAGGACGACCTCAGCCGGGCTCCGCGTGTTTCGCCCAACCGGACCGTGATCGCCCTCATCGCCGAATCCACCTCGGCATCCTCGAGGGTGCGCTGAGTATCTTGCAACCAGAATCGGAAGGCAAGGCTTTTCTCCTTATTTTCCAACCCCTTACCGCGATATTCGTCGAACAGTCTCACGTCCTGCAACACCTCGAGCACCGGTTCCGAGCGGCGCAGTGCGTCGATGTCGGCGAGCACTGCGGCGGCCGGCACGGTCTCCGGCAGCACGAAGGCAAGGTCCCGGATGGCGGGCGGAAAGCGTGAGAATTCACGGAAGGCCGGGACCGTCCGGCGCTGCATCGGCTCGAGTTCGAGCTCGAACACGATGGGTGCGTGTCCGGGCAGATCGAGCGGCTGCACCAGACGCGGATGCAGGGCGCCGAGCCAACCCACCGCACGCCCGTCGGCATCGACGAGCCGGGCGCTCTGACCCGGGTGCAGCGCCGGATGGATCGCGGATTCGCAGCGGAGCACCCCGTCGCCGACGATCGCCTCGAGATCGGCCTTCACGTCGAAGAAGTCGACCGGCCGGCTCCGGGCGCCCCACTGGTCGTCGAGCGCCGGCCCCCAGGCGATGCCCCCGATCCGCCAGGGCTGCGCGATGCCCGGTACCGACAGCGGTCCGCCCGCGGCCTGGGCATCGCGCAGGAACACGCGCCCGACCTCGAAGAGCCGCACCCGCGCGGCCTTGCGGTTCAGGTTGTGGCGCAGGTTCCCCAGGAGGCCGCCCCACAGCGTCGTGCGCATCACGTTCAGGGTCTCGGCGATCGGGTTCAGGAGCGCGATCGGCGTACCGCCGGTCTCGAGCATCGCCTCGATGCGGTCCGACACGAACGCGAAGTTCACCACCTCCTGCCAGTCGCGGTCGGCCCAGCAGCGCTTGAGCACCGACACCGAGCGCCGGTCCTCGGGCACCGGCCGCATCGAGGCAGCGGCCCTCGGCGGGCGCACGGGCAGGCGCTCGAAGCCCCAGATCCGCACGACCTCCTCGATCAGGTCTTCCTCGATCTCGAGGTCGAAGCGGCGCGACGGCGGGGTGACGGTCACCTTCGCATCGGCGCCGTCGGCGGCGGCCCCGGTCTCGACCTCGTAGGCCAGGCCGAGGCGATCGAACGCTGCGGTGCAGTCGGCCAGGCCGATGTCGGCGCCGATCACCTTGCGGGCGCGCGCGACGCGCAAGGTGACCGGCGGACGCCCTGGCAGCGCGGTGATCGTGTCGTCGATCGGCCCGACGCGACCGCCGCAGACATCGACGATGAGCCGGGTCAGGTAGTCGAGGTCGTCGACCGTCGTGGCCGCATCGACCCCGCGCTCGAAACGCTGGGCCGCATCGGTGGAGAAGTTGTAGCGGCGCGCCCGCCCGGCGACCGACACGGGCCACCAGAATGCCGCCTCGACGTAGATGTCGGTGGTGTCCAGGGACACCGCGGTGGCCTCGCCGCCCATGATGCCGGCGAGGCTCTCGACCCGGCTCTCGTCGGCGATGACGCCCACCGGCAGGCCGTGCTCGTCGGGCCCGAGCTCGACGGTCTGGCCGTTGAGCAGCTCGAGCCGTTCGCCGGGACGTCCCCAGCGGACCGACAGCCCGCCGTCGATCTTCGCGAGATCGAAGACATGGGTCGGCCGGCCGAGCTCGAGCATCACGTAGTTCGAGATGTCGACCAGGGCGGAGATCGAGCGCTGACCGGACCGCTCCAGACGCTCGCGCATCCAGGCCGGCGTCGGCGACCGCGCATCGACGCCGCGAATGATCCGGCCGCTGAAGCGCCCGCACAGGTCGGACGCCTCGATGCTCACCGGCAGCACGTCGTCGATCGTGGGGTCGACCGGCTCGAACGGCGGCACCGTCAGCGGCGCGCCGGTGATCGCCGCGACTTCCCGCGCGATGCCCATGACCGACATGCAGTGCGCGAGGTTGGGCGTGAGCTTGAGCAGCCAGAGCTGGTCGTCGAGCGACAGCGCCTCGCGCAGCGGGGCCCCTGGCTCGAGCGCGTCGGGCAGCGACAGCAGCCCGCCGTGGTCCTCGGACAGGCCGAGCTCGCGCGCCGAGCACAGCATCCCGCGGCTCTCGACCCCGCGCATCTTCGCGATGCCGATCTTCATGCCACCGGGCAGTTCCGCGCCCGGCAGCGCACAGGGCGCCTTCATGCCTGCGACCACGTTCGGCGCCCCGCAGACGATCTGCTGCGGCTCGCCGCTGCCCACGTCCACACTGCAGACGTTGAGCTTGTCGGCGTTCGGATGGCGGGCGACCTCGAGCACCCGGCCGACCACCACACCCGTGAAGGGCGGCGCCGCGGGTGCCCGTTCCTCGACCTCGAGTCCGGCCATCGTCAGCGCATGGGCCAGCTCGTCGCTGGACAGGCCGGGGTTCGCGTAGGCGCGCAGCCAGCGTTCGGAGAATTTCATCGAGCCCTCTTCTTCTTGTCGTGCGCGTCAGCGATCGAACTGGCCGAGAAAACGCAGATCGTTCTCGTAGAACATCCGAAGGTCACCGACGCCGTAGCGCAGCATCGCCAGCCGCTCGATGCCCGACCCGAACGCGAATCCGATGTAGCGCTCGGGATCGAGCCCGATGTTGCGCACGACGTTCGGATGCACCTGCCCGGAACCGGACACCTCGAGCCAGCGTCCGGCGAGCGGCCCCGACGCGAAGCGCATGTCGATCTCGGCCGACGGCTCGGTGAACGGGAAGTAGGACGGACGGAAGCGCACGTCGAGATCGTCGCGTTCGAAGAAGCGGCGCAGGAACTCGGTGTAGACGTTCTTCAGGTCCGCGAACGAGATGTCCTCGTCGATCCACATGCCCTCGACCTGATGGAACATCGGCGAGTGGGTGGCATCGGAGTCGACCCGGTAGGTCTTGCCCGGTGCGATCACCTTGATGGGCGGCGCATGCATCCGCGCATACCGGATCTGCATCGGACTCGTGTGCGTCCGCAGCAGCAGGCCACGGCCGCGCTCGTCCTTGCCGTCGACGTAGAACGTGTCGTGCATCGAGCGCGCCGGATGGTTCTCGGGCGTGTTCAGCGCGGTGAAGTTGAAGAAGTCCTCCTCGATCTCCGGGCCGTCGGCGACGTCGAAGCCGATCGAGCGGAAGATCGCTTCGACACGTTCGATGGTCAGCGTCACCGGATGCAGGCCGCCGCGGCCGGCGCCGCGACCGGGCAGCGTGACGTCGATCGCCTCCTGCGACAGGCGGGCATCGAGCGCCGCCTGATCGAGCGCGCGCTGGCGCGCATCGACCAGCGCCTCGATCGCCTGCTTGACCTCGTTGAGCCGTTTGCCGACCGGGCCTCGCTCCTGCGGCGACAGCTTGCCGAGCGACTTCATCTGCGCGGTGAGCAGGCCGTCCTTGCCGAGAAAGCGCGCCTTCGCATTGGCAAGCGCCGCGGTGTCGGACGCCGTGGCGAGCAGCCCGCGGGCCTCCTCGACGAGCCGCTGCGCGTCGCCCCCCGGCCCGCTGTCGCTGGCGGCCTGGTTCACGCTGCCGTCGTTCACGTTTGCGTTGTTCACGTTGCCGTGTTTCCCCGTATCGTTCATCGGATCCTCGACGCGTCCTGGAGCCGTCGCTGCGTGAGTCCCCCGCGCACACCCGAACCGATCGGGCCGAGCGCATGCGGGACTGAAACGACAACGGGGCCGTCACCGGCCCCGTTGCCCGCGGCGCCGCATGCGGCACCGCGCTTCTTCGATCCGAACCGTCGTTTCCGTCCGTGCGCCGACATCGGTGCAGCGGCAGGAACCCGACAGCCCCGACCGTCCGTCAGGCGCCGATCGAGGCCTTCACCCGGGCCACGATCGCCGCGAACGCGGGCTTGTCGTTGACCGCCAGTTCGGCGAGCACCTTGCGGTCCAGGCCGATCGCCGACTTGTTCAGACCCGCGATGAAGCGGCTGTAGTTGATGCCGTGCTCGCGGGCCGCGGCGTTGATACGCGCGATCCACAGCGTGCGGAACACGCGCTTGCGGGTGCGACGGTCGCGGTAGGCGTACTGCCCCGCGCGCATCACCGCCTGCTTGGCGATCCGGTAGACGTTGTTGCGGCGGCCGCGGTAACCCTTGGCCAGCTTGAGGATCTTCTTGTGACGGGCGCGGGCCGTTACACCACGTTTGACTCGGGGCATGTCGTCCCTCCCTTAGGCGTACGGCATCATGGCCCGGACGCTCACGACGTCGGACTCATGGACCTGGGTGGCGCCGCGAAGCTGACGCTTGTTCTTCGTCGTCTTCTTCGTGAGGATGTGGCGCTTGAACGCCTGACCCCGCTTGATGGTCCCGCCTGCGCGGACCCGGAAGCGCTTCGCAGCGCTCTTCTTCGTCTTCATCTTGGGCATGACTGCTCCGAGCTGACGCCTCTTCGAGGTGGCCGGACGGCATGCCGGCACTTCGAGGACCCGAGAGGCTGGATGTTTCCCGAGGAAACTGCCGACAGGGCACACCTCGTGCGCCCGATCGGGAACTCGCGACTATATCAGAAGAATCAGCGGCTTACTTCTTCTTCTTGGGGGCGATGATCATGATCATCTGCCGCCCTTCGAGCTTCGGCATCGACTCGACCTGCCCGACCCCTTCGAGATCGGTGCGGATCCGCTCTAGCAGCCGGACGCCGAACTCCTGGTGGGCCATCTCGCGGCCCCGGAATCGCAGCGTGATCTTGGCCTTGTCGCCCTCGTCCAGGAACCGGTTCAGGTTGCGCAGCTTGACGTTGTAGTCGTTGTCATCCGTACCCGGCCGGAACTTGACTTCCTTGACCTGGATGATCTTCTGCTTGGCCCGGGCCTCGGCGGCGCGCTTCTGTTCCTGATACTTGAACTTGCCGTAGTCCATCAGCCGCGCCACCGGCGGCACCGCCGTGGGGGCGATCTCGACCAGGTCGACCTCGGCTTCCTCGGCCATCCGGATGGCGTCCCGCGTGGCGACGATGCCCAGCGGCTGGTTGTCGACGCCCATCAGGCGCAGTTCGGGGACGTTGATCTCGCCATTGATGCGGTGACCACGGTCCCGCTCGTTCGCAGTAGCTATGCTGTCATCTCCAACAGGGGAATCGAACGCCGACGGGACGGCAGAAGGCCGACCCCCCGCAGCCGGCGTTCCTCGGAGGCTTCAGGCCTTCCGGTCGGAGACGTCTTCCGCGAGGCGCCGGCTGAATGCGTCGAGGGCCATCGGACCCAGATCGACGCCTCCGCGCGCACGTACGGCGACCTGCCCAGCCTGCCGCTCCTTGTCGCCCACGACGAGCAGATACGGGAGCTTTTGCATGCTGTGCTCCCGGATCTTATACGCGATCTTTTCGTTCCGCAAATCGGCGTGAACCCTAAACCCTTGTTTTTTCAGCGCTTGTGCAACGTCCCGGGCATAGTCGGCCTGCCCTTCGGTGATGCTCAGCACCACCGCCTGCACCGGCGCCAGCCAGGCGGGGAACGCGCCGGCGTGGTTCTCGATCAGGATGCCGATGAAGCGCTCGAGCGAGCCGACGATCGCACGGTGCAACATGACCGGATGGTGACGGGCATTGTCCTCGGCGACGTACTCGGCGCCCAGGCGCTGCGGCATGAAGAAGTCGACCTGCATCGTGCCGCACTGCCAGTGACGGCCGAGGGCATCGCGCAGCGTGTATTCGATCTTCGGGCCGTAGAAGGCGCCGTCGCCGGCGGCGATGGTGAACGCGACGCCGGAACGCCGCAGCGACTCCATCACCGCGAACTCCGCCTTGTCCCAGAGCTCGTCGCTGCCGACGCGCTTCTCGGGGCGGGTCGCGACCTTGTAGAGGATGTCGGTGAAGCCGAAGTCGCGGTAGACCTCGTGCAGCAGCGCGGTGTAGGCGATGCATTCGTCGAGGATCTGATCCTCGGTGCAGAAGATGTGGCCGTCGTCCTGCACGAATCCGCGCACCCGCATGATGCCGTGCAGCGCACCCGACGGCTCGTTTCGGTGGCAGGCGCCGAACTCGCCGTAGCGCAGCGGCAGGTCGCGGTAGCTGCGCAGGTCGCTGTTGAAGACCTGGACATGGCCCGGACAGTTCATCGGCTTGACCGCGTAGTCGCGGTTCTCAGACGCCGTCGTGAACATGTGGTCCTTGTAGTTCTCCCAGTGACCCGACTTCTCCCACAGCGAGCGGTCGAGCACCTGCGGGCAGCGGATCTCCTGGTAGCCGTGGTCCTGGTAGACGCGGCGCATGTACTGCTCGACCTGCTGCCAGAGCTGCCAGCCCTTCGGATGCCAGAACACCATGCCGGGCGCGTCGTCCTGCAGGTGGAACAGGTCGAGCTGCTTGCCGAGCTTGCGGTGGTCGCGCTTCTCGGCCTCCTCGAGCATGTGCAGGTAGGCGTCCTGATCCTCCTTGCGCGCCCACGCGGTGCCGTAGATCCGCTGCAGCATCTCGTTCTTCGAGTCGCCGCGCCAGTACGCGCCGGCGAGCTTCATCAGCTTGAAGACCTTGAGCTTGCC
>CAIUGQ010000707.1 GCA_903898725.1 uncultured Burkholderiales bacterium
CTCCCGACCGCCCTGCGCATCGAGCGGCTCGATCCGCTCGATGCGCGGGACGCGGCCGCGCTGGTCGCGCTGCTCGACGAGTACGCGCGGGACGGGACGGGCGGCGGCACGCCGCTGACCGAGGACGTGCGCGCCCGCCTGCCCGGTGTGCTCGCCGCCCGCCCGCACTACGCCGGCTGGCTCGCCCGCGAGGGCGACCGTCCGGTCGGTCTGCTCAACGCCTTCGAAGGCGTCTCGACCTTCAAGGCACGGCCCCTGCTCAACATCCACGACATCATCGTGTCCGCGAGCCATCGCGGCCGCGGCATCGGCCGGCGGCTGCTGGCCGCGGCCGAGGCCGAGGCGCGCACCCGCGGCTGCTGCAAGCTCACGCTCGAGGCCCTCGAGGGCAACGTCGGCGCGATCGCGCTGTACCGCGACATCGGCTTCGCCGCCTATGAACTCGACCCGGCGATGGGCCGGGCGACGTTCTTCGAGAAATGGCTGAACTGATCCGGAGGCTGATCCGATGCCGTCATTCGACGTGACCCTCGAAGCCAACCAGGTCGAGATCCGCAACGCGGTCGACCAGGCGAACAAGGAAATCACCAACCGCTTCGACTTCAAGGGCTCCGACGCCCGCTTCGAGCTGGCCGACAAGGCCCTGACCGCGTTCGCCGACGACGACTTCAAGCTCGGCCAGGTGCGCGACGTGCTGCTGGGCAAGCTCGCCAAGCGCAACGTCGACGTCCGCTTCCTCGACTACGGCACCTCCGAGCGCATCGGCGGCGACAAGATGAAGCAGACGATCACGATCCGCCACGGCGTGCCGTCCGAGACCGGCAAGAAGATCGTGCGGGCGCTCAAGGACGCGAAGCTCAAGGTCCAGGCCTCGATCCAGGGCGATGCGGTCCGCGTGACCGGTGCCAAGCGCGACGATCTGCAGACGGCGATCGCCCTGATCCGCAAGGACTTCACCGATCTGCCGCTCGCCTGCGGCAACTTCCGCGACTGACGGCGCGGTGACGGTGATGGCGCCCGAGCTGCCCGATGGGCGCGTGGCGCTGCACGTCGACGGCCGGCCCGTCGGCGGGCTCTGCGAGGACTGGCTCGCCCGCGCGCTCGAGGCGCCCACGCCCTTCGTGCTCCGGGACGGCGTGCTCGAGCTCGCACCGGCGATCGCCTCCTTCGCCGGTCGCTCGGCGGCGCTCGCCGAGTGGGCGCAGCAGGCACGCGAGCGGTGGTCGCTGCCCGGCTGGCGCGACGAGCGCATGGTGATCCGCGACGAGGTCGACGCCCGCCCGCTCGCGGCGATCGAGCGGGCGCTGCTGCGCCCCCTCGGACTGCTGCTCCATTCGGTGCAGGCCTGCGCCTACACCGTTACCGCGGCCGGCCCGCTGCTGTGGGTGGCTCGACGGGCCGACACCAAGCCGGTCGACCCGAACCTGCTCGATGCGCTGGTGGCGGGGGGCATCTCGGGCTTCGACGACGAGGCCTCGACCCTGACGCGGGAGTGTGGGGAGGAGGCCGGCATCCCGGCCGAGCTGGCCCGCCGCGCGCAACCAGCCGGCCGCCTCGAGCTGTCCTACCCGACGGTCTACGACGGCCTGCCGGCCACCCACCGCGAACGGGTGGCGCTGCACGACCTGGAACTGCCGCCGCACTTCGTGCCCGTCCCGGCCGACGGTGAGCACGCCGCGGTCGAGGCGATGACGCCCACCGAGGCGCTGGCCTCGATCGAGGCCGGCGGCTGGACTCGGGACGGGGCCCAGGCGACCGCCGACCTGATCCTGCGCAAGGGCTGGATGCCGGCCCGCAGCGGCGGCGGCCCCCGACGCTGATCCGCGGCCGGCGGCGACGCCGAGGCGAGGTCGGATCAACCGCCCATCCGGCCGGCATCGTCCCTCCGACCGGCGGGCCATCCCTCGCCCGTGCCGCGGCCTACGATCTGCCGATGGGTCAACCCACCCGCAGACACCCGTGACCCATCGATTCCTCCCCAGCCTCCTCGCCAGCCTCCTCGCCCTCCTCTGCGCGACCGCAGGCGCCACCGACGTCGCGGTGGTAGGCGTCTTCCCGCCCGGAAAGGCCGTGCTCGTCATCGACGGCCGAGGCCCGTACACCGTCCCGGTCGGCGCCACCCGGGACGGCGTTCGTGTGCGATCGGTCGACGAGGCCGGCGCGGCGGTGGAGATCGACGGCCGCAGCCTGTCGCTCGCGGTCGGCAGCGCGCCGATGCGGGCCGATCCGGACCACGGCCAGCGCGTCGTGATCGCACCCGACGAGCGCGGCCACTACCTCGCGAACGGCTCGGTCGACGGCGCGCCCGTCCGCTTCCTCGTGGACACCGGGGCGACCGCGGTCACGATCCCGATCGAACTCGCCCGCAAGCTCGGCATCGACCTGTCGCAGGCACAGCGGGTCCGGGTGAACACCGCCAACGGACAGGTCAGCGCGCATCGGGTGCGGCTGGACCGGGTCACGCTGGGGACGATGACCCTGCTGCGGGTCGATGCGATCGTGCAGGACAACCTGGGCGATCAGGCGCTGCTCGGCATGAGCTTCCTGTCGCGCACCGACCTGCGCCGCGAAGGCGACAGGCTGGTGCTGACCAAGCGTCTCTAGGCGCGACGCGGGCCGAGCGCGCCCGGCCGGCCGCGCCCCTCGGGCAGGATCAGGAGACGATCCGCGCGTACGCCGAGTGGTTGTGGATCGACTCGAAGTTCTCGCCTTCGACGACGAAGGCCTCGACGCCCGGCACCGCACGGACCGTCGCCGCCACGTCGCGGACCAGGTCCTCGACGAACTTCGGGTTGTCGTAGGCGCGCTCGGTGACGTGCTTCTCGTCGACCCGCTTGAGCAGCCCGTAGAGCTCGCAGGAGGCCTGCTGCTCGATGCGGGCGATCAGCGCCGGGATGTCGAGCGTCGAGCCGGCCGCCATCCGTGCCTCCACCGTCACGTGCGAGCGCTGGTTGTGCGCACCGTACTCGGAGATCTCCTTCGAGCACGGGCACAGGCTCGTCACCGGCACGACGATCTTCACGTCGACGAGCGGCGCCTCGCGGGTGCCGTCGACGGTCAGCGACACGTCGTAGTCCAGCATCGAGGACACCGCCGAGACCGGGGCGACCTTGCTGATGAACAGCGGGAACGAGACCTCGATGCGGCCGGTGTCGGCCGCGAGCAGCTCGAGCATCTCGGCGTGCAGCGGCACGAGCGCCTCGAGCGACAGCGTGCGGCCGCGGCGCTCGAGCAGCGCGACGAAGCGGGACATGTGCGTCCCCTTCTGCTCGGCCGGCAGCGACACGAACATCGCCCAGTTCGAGACGGTGGGCAGCGCTTCGGCGCCGCCCTGCCACAACATCGGGTAGCGCAGACCGCGAACGCCGACGCGTTCGATCGGCTGGCGGCGGTGGTCGGCACTGCCCTGGACGTCGGGCATCGCCCGATCGCCCGCGTCGGGCAACGCGACGCTGGGATCGCGGGAATTCATCGACACTCCTGGTACGTCAGTCCGTACTGTAGCGCAGGCGCCAAAGACCTTACTCAGCGGCTAGCGACCAGCCTGGGCGACCCCTCGGCGCCGAGCAGCTCGGCAAATCGGGCCCTGACGGAGCGCTCGATGCCGGCGGCATCCAGGCCCTCCAGGCGCAGCAGCAGCCCGGGATCGCCATGGTCGATGAACTTGTCGGGCAGGCCGAGCTGCAGCACCGGCCGGGTCAGTCCGAGCGCGGCCATGGCCTCGAGGCAGGCGCTGCCGGCGCCGCCCGGCACCGCATGCTCCTCGACGGTCACGAACGCATCGTGGGTGCGGGCCAGCTCCTCGATCATCCCGGCATCGATCGGCTTGACCCAGCGCATGTTCGCGACCGTCGCATCGAGCGCCTCGGCGGCGGCCAGGGCCGGATGGACCATCGAGCCGAACGCGAGGAACGCGATGCGTCGGCCCTTGCGGCGCAGCTCGGCCTTGCCGAACGGCAGCTCGGTCAGGTCCTTGAGCACCTCGACGCCGACACCCGAGCCGCGCGGATAGCGCACCGCGCTCGGCCCGTCGTGCCGGTAGGCCGTGTACAGCATCTGGCGGCACTCGTTCTCGTCGGACGGCGCCAGCACGACCATGTTCGGGATGCAGCGCAGGTAGGCGTGATCGTAGGCACCGGCGTGCGTGGCGCCGTCGGCGCCGACCAGCCCGGCGCGGTCGAGCGCGAACACCACCGGCAGGTTCTGCAGCGCGACGTCGTGGATGAGCTGGTCGTAGCCCCGCTGCAGGAAGGTCGAGTAGATGGCGAGCACGGGCTTGGCACCCTCGCAGGCCAGGCCGGCGGCGAAAGTCACCGCGTGCTGCTCGGCGATGCCGACGTCGAAGTAGCGGGCCGGGAAGCGCCGCTCGAACTCGACCATGCCCGAGCCCTCGCGCATGGCCGGCGTGATGCCGACCAGGCGCTCGTCGAGCGCGGCCATGTCGCACAGCCAGTCGCCGAAGACCTGGGTGTAGGTGGGCTTGCTCGCGGCGCTCGACTTCTTGATGCCCTCTTGCGGGTCGAACTTGCCGGGCCCGTGGTACAGCACCGGGTCGGCCTCGGCGAGCTTGTAGCCCTGTCCCTTGCGGGTGATCACGTGCAGGAAGACGGGACCGCGCATCTCGCGCAGGTTCTGCAGCGTCGGCACCAGCGCGTCGAGGTCGTGGCCGTCGATCGGGCCGAAATAGGTGAACCCGAACTCCTCGAACATCGTCGCCGGCACGACCATGCCCTTGGCATGCTCCTCCAGACGGCGGGCCAGTTCGTAGACTGGCGGCACCTTGGAAAGCACGCTGCGCGCCATGTCGCGCACGGTCGAGACCTGCCGACCGGAGAGGATGCGGGCCAGGTACTTGTTGAGCGCGCCGACCGGGGGCGAGATCGACATGTCGTTGTCGTTCAGCACGACGAGCAGGTCGATGTCGGGGGTCACGCCGGCGTTGTTGAGCGCCTCGAAGGCCATGCCGGCGGTCATCGCGCCGTCACCGATCACCGCGACGTGCCGGCGACGGCTCGGGCCCTTGTTCTCGCCCTTGTTGCGCGAGGCGCACGCCATCCCGAGCGCCGCCGAGATCGAGGTCGACGAGTGCGCCGTGCCGAAGGTGTCGTACTCGCTCTCGCTGCGACGCGGGAACCCCGACACGCCGCCGTGCTGGCGCAGCGTCGACATGCCGGCGCGCCGGCCGGTCAGGATCTTGTGCGGGTAGGACTGGTGGCCCACGTCCCAGACCAGCCGGTCGTAGGGGGTGTGGAACACGTAGTGGAGCGCGATCGCGAGCTCCACGGTGCCCAGGTTCGACGACAGGTGACCGCCGGTCTTGGAGACCGACTCGAGCAGGAACGCGCGCAGCTGGTCGGCGACGACGGGCAGCTTCGCGCGCTCGAGCTGGCGCAGCACGGCGGGGTCGTCGATGCGCTCGAGCAGCGAGAAATCGGTGTTCATGTCCAGCGGGTCCTCGGATTCGAGTGTCATGCTTCGCTTACGCTCGCGATCCGTCAAGAGCGGCGAGCGACGATCAGGTCGGCGAGCGCGAGCAGACGGCCGCCCCGCATGCCGAATCCTGCGAGCGAGTCGTGTGCCTGGGTCCGCAGGTCGGCGGCGAGGCGGCGGGCCCCGTCCAGGCCCATCAGCGACACGTAGGTCGGCTTGTCGTTGGCGGCGTCCTTGCCCGCGGTCTTGCCGAGGGTGGCGCTGTCGGCCTCGACGTCCAGGACATCGTCGACGACCTGGAAGGCCAGGCCCACGGCGTCACAGTACACATCGAGCGCGGCTGCGCCCGCCGCGTCGAGCGGCTCGCCGCACCAGGCACCGAGCCTCACCGAGGCACGCAGCATCGCGCCGGTCTTGCGCCGGTGCATGTCCTCGAGCGCATCGCGGGTCGGCGAGGCGCCGACCGCATCGAGGTCGATCGCCTGGCCGCCGGCCATGCCGACGGAGCCGGCGGCGTCGGCCAGTTCGGCGCACATGCGCACCACCGCACCCGCCGGCACGCCGAGCGCCCCGGCCTCGGCCACCGCACGGAAGGCGAGCGCCTGCAGCGCGTCACCGACGAGCATCGCGAGGGCCTCGCCATAGGCCACGTGGACCGTGGGCTTGCCGCGACGCAGCACGTCGTTGTCCATGCAGGGCATGTCGTCGTGGACGAGGGAGTAGGCATGGACCAGCTCGACCGCGCAGCCGGCGCGCCCGAGGGCGGCCTGCGGTGCGTCGGTGAGCTCGCCGGCGGCGTGCGCGAGCAGCGGGCGCACGCGCTTGCCCCCCTCGAGCACCGCGTGGCGCATGCCCTCGTGGAGCCGCGAGAGCGCCGGCGCGCCGCCGGGGCGAGGCAGCAGCTCGTCGAGGGCGGCCTCGGTGCGGGCGAGCACGTCGGCCGACCAGACCGAGAACGGGGTCGGGTCGCTCATCCTTCGGCGCGCGCGTCGGGCTCGAACGGCTTGAGCAGGTCGCCTTCCAGCACCTTCACCTGCTGCTGCACGTTCGCGAGGCTGTCGCGACAGAAGCCGACCAGGCGCGCGCCGCGCCGATAGGCCTCGAGCGACTGCTCGAGCGTCAGCGTGCCCGCCTCCATCTTCTGCACCAGCGATTCGAGTTCGCCGAGCGCTGCCTCGAAGGAGGCGGGCGCATCGGCAGCGGCTGTCCGGGAGGTCGCCATCATGTGGGGCCGGGGCCGGTCGTCTCCGGGGATGTCCCAGGAAGCCGGCCTGCATTCGGCGCGGATAAAAGACGGATTTTACGCCAGCGCGGCGATGCGTCCCGCCGCGCCTGCCCGCAGCGCGGCGGCCGCATCGCCCGGACGGGCCGCCACGGCGACGGACACCGGCCCTTCGGGCCGACCGGCATGCGCCCCCCCGGGGCTGCGGACGGGGTAGACTTGCGGGCCATTTTTTGACCACCGCCTTTCGGGGGTGACTCTTCCACTGACGCAGACGGACCAGGAGGTCGGACCATGTCGGACATCGGGCGTCGGGATCACCTGCAGCGCTCTGCAGCCCAGCTTCCGGTTTCGGCGTATTTCGATCAGACGCTGTACCAGCGCGAGATCGAGCTACTGTTCAGGAAAGGCCCCGGCTACATCGGCCACGAGCTGATGGTGCCGAACACGGGCGACTACTTCGCACTCCCGGCCGAGAAGGAGGGCCGGCTGCTCGTGCGGGGGGAACAGGGCCTCGAGCTCCTGTCGAACGTCTGCCGTCACCGGCAGGCGGTGATGCTCAACGGCCGCGGCAACGCCGCGCAGATCGTCTGTCCGCTGCACCGATGGACCTACGACCTGCAGGGGCAGCTGCTCGGCGCGCCGCACTTCGACGAGCAGCCCTGCCTGAACCTCGGCCGCAGCCCGCTGCAGAACTGGAAGGGCCTGCTGTTCAGCGGCGAGCGGGACGTGGCCGCCGACCTCGCCCGCATGGGCGCGGGCAGCGAACTCGACTTCTCGGGCTACATGCTCGACCACGTCGAGGTGCACGAGTGCGCCTACAACTGGAAGACCTTCATCGAGGTCTACCTCGAGGACTACCACGTCGAGCCGTTCCATCCGGGTCTCGGGAAGTTCGTCGAGTGCGGTGACCTGAGCTGGGAGTTCGGCGACTGGTGGTCGGTGCAGACCGTGGGCGTGCACCGCGGGCTGGTCAAGCCGGGCAGCGAGGTCTATCGCCGCTGGCACGACGAGGTCCTGAAGTTCCGCGGCGGGGAACCGCCTCGGCACGGCGCGATCTGGCTGACCTACTACCCGAACGTGATGGTCGAGTGGTACCCGCACGTGCTGGTCGTCTCGCACCTGATCCCGAGGGGGCCGGGTCACACGACCAACATCGTCGAGTTCTACTACCCCGAGGAGATCGTGCTGTTCGAGCGCGAGTTCGTCGAGGCCGAGCGCGCGGCGTACATGGAGACCTGCGTCGAGGACGACGAGATCGCGATCCGGATGGACGCGGGCCGCGCGATCCTGCTGGCACGGGGCGAGAACCAGGTCGGTCCGTACCAGAGCCCGATGGAGGACGGCATGCAGCACTTCCACGAGTTCCTGCGGGCCCGGCTGGCGCTCGACTGACGCGTGACGGCCGAATGAGCGTGGCGCGATGAGCGCGGCCGCCCAGGCAGCCTGGGCGGTCGCCTCCGCGCTTGCGTTCGCCGCCATGAGCGCGGCGATCAAGCTCGGCTATGCCCGGTACGGCCTGTTCGAACTGGTCTTCTGGCGCAATGCGCTCGGGGCGGTCGCGGTCGGCGCGTGGGCGCTGGCCGGCGGGCGCCGGCTCACCACGCCGCTGTGGCCGATGCACCTGCGCCGCTCGGCGGCCGGTGCCTCGTCCATGGTGCTGTGGTTCGCGGCGCTGGCCGCGCTGCCCCTGCCGACCGCCGCGACGCTCGGCAACACCTCGCCGCTGTTCGCCGCGCTCGCGATCGCCTGGGTCGCACGGCGCAGCGGCGCACCGCCCGATGCGCGCCGGCGCCTGCTCTACGCCGCGGCCGCCTGCGGCTTCGCCGGCGTGCTGCTGGCGCTGCGGCCGACGCTGGACGGCGCGACCCTGGGCGGCTTCGCGGCCGGCCTGGGCTCGGGGCTGCTGGCGACCTTCGTGTATTTCGAGATGCGCACGCTGGGCGCGGCCGGCGAGCCGCCCTGGCGGGTGGTGTTCTGGTTCTCGGTGGTGTCGACGGCGGTCGGGCTGGCCGGCATCGCGCTCACCGGCGGCTTCTCTCCGGCGGGCTGGGCCGGCGTGCCGGTGCTGGTGGCCGTCGCCGGGTTCGCGCTGATCGGCCAGATCTGCATGACGCGCGCGTTCGCCGGCCCCGCGACGATGCTGGCCGCGAACATGCAGTACACCAACATCGGCTTTGCCGTCGTGATCGGCGCGTTCCTGTTCGACGACACCCTGAGCGCCCGCGAGGGCCTCGGCCTCGCCGTGATCGCGGCCAGCGGTGCCTGGGCCACCTGGATCGCCGCACGCGCCGATCCGATCGCCGCGCCACCGGCAACTGACGGCCGACCGGCCGCCCCGAGGATCCCCCCATGACCGCCCCCCTTCCCCCCGCGCGTCCGCGCGTGCTGCTGACCGGCGCGGCCGGCGACGTCGGGACACGGCTGCGACCGCTGCTGGCGCAGGCCTACGGCGCGGTGCGCCTGTCGGACGTCGTCGCGCTTCGCACGCCGCTCTCGCCGGGCGAGACCTTCGTGCGCGCCGAACTCTCCGACCCGGCGCAGGTCGCCGCGATCGTCGAGGACATCGACGCGATCGTGCATCTGGGCGGCTTCTCGGTCGAAGGCCCCTGGGAGACGATCCTGCAGGCCAACATCGTCGGGCTGCATGCGCTGTACGAGTCGGCCCTGCACGCCGGCGTCAAGCGCATCGTCTTCGCCTCGTCGAACCATGCGGTGGGGTTCTACCGGCGCGACCGGACGATCGACCATGCGGTGCCGCCGCGCCCGGACACCCGATACGGCGTCTCCAAGGCGTTCGGCGAGGCGCTCGGTGCGCTGTATGCCGACAAGCACGGGCTGCGGGTGCTGAACCTGCGGATCGGCAACGTCGGCGACGCGCCGCTCGATCGGCGCCGTCTGGCGATCTGGATCACGCCCGCCGACCTGATGCAGCTGGTGCGCATCGGCATCGAGCATCCGACGCTGCGTTACGAAATCGTCTACGGCATGTCCGACAACACGCGGGCCTGGTGGGACAATCGGCGCGCGCACGAGCTCGGCTATCGCCCGACCGGCCGATCGGAGGATCACGCAGCCGCGATCCTCGCCCGCGAGGAACAGCCCGATCCGGTCGCGGACCGGTTCCAGGGCGGCAGCTACTGCTCGCAGGAATTCGATCACCCGGATCCCGATACATCGGGCCACGGCGGCGTCGCCTGAGCGCAGGCTGCAAGTCCGTGCGACACGACGATGTCGCGCGATCACGAGGAGGAGACCCCATGCCCCGCATCGCCCGGATCCGTGCGCACGTGCTCGAGGCGCCGCTGTCGGAGCCGTTCGCCTGGTCGTTCACCGAGACCTCGACGCGCGGCTCGTGTGTCGTCGAGGTGACCACCGAGGACGGCCTCTCGGGCTGGGGGGAATGCATCGGCCCGGCCCGCCTGAATGCCGCGCTGATTCCCGCGTATGCGCGGATGCTGGTCGGACAGGACGCGCTCGCGGTCGACCGGCACTGGCTCGCGATGTACAACGGCCTGCGCGACCAGGGCATGAAGGGGCTGGCCCTGACCGCGCTGTCGGGCGTGGACGTGGCGCTCTGGGACCTGCGCGGGCGGCATTGGGGCGAACCGGTGTGGCGCCTGATGGGCGGGCGCTTCCGTGACCGCGTCGCCGCCTACGCCACCGGCACCTACCGCCGCGGCGACGGCTGGCGCACGCTCGAGGCGCGGCGCACCGAGGCACGCTTCGGCGGCGGCGACCCGGACGCGCTCACGCTCGAGACCCTGCAGTACCTCGTCGACGAGGTGACGGGCTACGCGGCCGAAGGCTTTCGTGCGGCCAAGCTGAAGATCGGCTTCGGCGTCGACCAGGACATCGCGCTGATCCGGGCGGTGCGCGAGGCGCTGGGCCCGCGCATCGGCCTGATGCTCGATGCGAACCACGGCTACGACGCCATCGACGCGATCCGGCTCGGCCGTGCGGTCGCCGATCAGGACATCGGCTGGTTCGAGGAGCCGGTGGTGCCGGACGACCTCGACAGCTACGTGGAGGTCCGACGCGGCCAGCCGATCCCGGTCGCCGGCGGCGAGACCGAGTTCACCCGCTGGGGCTTTCGCGAGGTGCTCACGCGGCGCGCCATGGACATCGTGCAGCCGGACATCTGCGCCTGCGGCGGCCTGTCCGAGGCGAAGAAGATCGCCGACATGGCGACCGCCTTCGGCGTGCGCCTCGTGCCGCACGTCTGGGGCACGGGCATCGGGCTGGCGGCCGCGCTGCAGCTGCACGCGGTGCTGCCGCCCTCGCCGCCACGCCACGATCCGACCGAGCCGGTGCTCGAGTTCGACCGCAGCGAGCATCCGTTCCGGCAGGCGGTGCTCGCCGCGCCGCTCGAGCACCAGCACGGCGTGGTGCACATCCCGGACGGTCCGGGCCTGGGCGTGGAGATCGATGTCGAGGCGATCGCGCGCTGGCGCGTCGAGCTCGTCGGATGAGCGCGCCTGCGCTGCCCTCGCGTGCGCCTCGGCTGCGTGCGCCCGCGGGCACCTGCGACACGCACATGCACTTCTATGCCGCGCGTTACCCGCGCCATCCGGACGGCCCCGCGCCGCCCCCGGATGCAACGCCCGCCGAGTACCTGGCACTGATGGCGGCGCTCGGCATCGGGCGCGTCGTCGTCGTGCAGCCGAATGCCTATGGCGACGACAACCGCTGCACGCTCGATGCGGTCGCCGCGCTCGGCGCCGGGCGGGCCCGCGCGGTGGTCGCGCTGCGCCCCGACGTCGACGAGGCCGCGCTGCTCGCGATGCATGCGGCCGGTGCGCGCGCGGTCCGCGTGATGGACCTGCCGGGCGGCTTCACGAAGCTCGCCGCGCTGCACGAGACCGCGGCGCGCGTGGCACCGCTCGGCTGGCACCCGATCGTGCAGCTCGATGGCCGGCAGCTGCCGTACTGGGAGGCGAGCCTCGCGCGCCTGCCCGGGCCGTACGTCATCGACCACGTCGGCAAGTTCCTCGAGCCGGTCGCCCCCGACGACGCCGCGTTCCGCGCGCTGCTGCGGCTCGTCGAGCGCGGCAACTGCTGGGTGAAGCTGTCGGCGGCC
>CAIUGQ010000708.1 GCA_903898725.1 uncultured Burkholderiales bacterium
CCCGAGCGCACGTTCGAACGAGCCGATCGCAGCATCGTGCTGCTGCGACTCCTGCTGCAGATAGCCGAGGTTGTACCAGGCGGCCGCACGCGTCGGGTCGAGCGCCGCCGCGCGCTCGAGCAGCGCGATCGCCTCGTTGCGTCCGCCCTGCTCTGCCTTTCGGTGCGCGAGCGATGCGAGCACCCTCGGATCGTCGGGACGGACCGCCGCGATCCGCTCCCAATACTCGAGCGCCATCGCATCGCGCTTGAGCAGCGTCGACCAGGTGGCCATCTGCCGCCAGAACCACACGCTCACCGCCGAGGTGGCGCTCATGACGTCGCACCCACGAGCTGCGGCAGCCAGACGGCCAGGCCGAGACAGAGCCAGAACAGCAGGAAGAACGCCACGACCGGAACGTGCACGTCGGCGACGCGCGCGGGCGTGATCGCACGCGCGACGCGGACCACCGGCGACGTCAGCAGGCGGAACAGCCTGTAGACGGCGTTCTCCTCGTGACGGCCGAAGCTCATCACCCGGACCAGGAACTGGCCGAGCAGCAACAGCATCGCGAACGCCGCGAGCGTGTAGACGATGTTCAGCAGCTGGATCATGCGGCGTCTCCCGACACCGACGTCAGCGGCCAGGTCCTCTGCACCCCGTGCACCGGGTCGTTCGCCCGGCGCCATCGCGGCGCGTCTCCATCCATCCGAAGCATCGGATCACCCCTTCATGCGGTACGACCTGTTCTTCTTCTCGTTCCTTCCGGCTCCCTGCGCCGTCCTGCCTGCTCGATGCGCTCTGCGGTTCCCGGGTCACCCGCCCCGGGAACCACCCCTGCCCCGCCCGCTGATGTCAGAGCGGCTGCTTGAGTTGCTCCAGGATCGCCGGGTTCTCCAGCGTCGAGGTGTCCTGCGTGATCTCGTCGCCCTTGGCGATCGCACGCAGCAGCCTGCGCATGATCTTTCCGGAGCGCGTCTTGGGCAGGTTGTCTCCGAACCGGATGTCCTTGGGCTTGGCGATCGGCCCGATCTCCTTGCCCACCCAGTCCCTAAGCTCCTTGGCAACCTTCAGGGCTGCGGCTGCATCGGCCGGACGAGCCCCCTTGAGCACCACGAACGCGACGATCGCCTCGCCGGTCAGATCGTCGGGCCGCCCCACCACTGCCGACTCTGCGACCAGCGGATTGGCGACGAGCGCCGACTCGATCTCCATGGTGCCCATCCGGTGTCCCGAGACGTTCAGCACGTCGTCGATCCGACCGGTGATGGTGAAGTAAGCCGTGTCCTTGTTGCGAACGGCCCCGTCGCCGGCGAGGTAATAGCCCTTGAGCTCGGCGGGGAAGTAGCTCTTCTTGAACCGCTCCGGATCGTTCCAGATGGTGCGGATCATCGAGGGCCACGGCTTCTTGACCACCAGGATGCCACCGGTGCCGTTCGGCAGATCTCCGCCGACTTCGTCGACGATCGCCGCAGCGATGCCCGGCAGCGGCAGCGTGCACGAGCCCGGCACCAGCGGCGTGGCGCCTGGCAGCGGCGTGATCATGTGGCCGCCGGTCTCGGTCTGCCAGAACGTGTCAACGATCGGACAGCGGCCGCCGCCGACGTTGATGTGATACCACATCCAGGCTTCGGGATTGATCGGTTCGCCCACCGAGCCGAGCAGCCTGAGGCTCGAGAGGTCGTAGTGCGTCGGATGGGTCTTGGGATCGTTGTCGCAGGCCTTGATCAGCGAGCGGATCGCGGTCGGCGCGGTGTAGAAGATGCTGACCCGGTGACGCTGGATCATGTCCCAGAAGCGGCCCGCGTTCGGATAGGTGGGCACGCCCTCGAAGACGATCTCGGTGGCGCCGACCGCGAGCGGGCCATAGGCGACATACGTGTGGCCGGTGACCCAGCCGACATCGGCCGTGCACCAGAACACGTCGCTCGGCTTGATGTCGAAGGTCCACTTCATCGTCAGCATCGCATGCAGCAGGTAGCCGCCCGACGAGTGCTGGACGCCCTTCGGCTTGCCCGTCGAGCCCGACGTGTAGAGCACGAACAGCGGGTGCTCGGCCCCCACCCAGACCGGCTCGCAGGTATCGGCCTGGCCGGCCTCGAGCTCGTGCATCCAGCGGTAGTGCGGCTTGACCGCGACCTCGCCGCCGGTACGCCGGTAGACGACGACATGGCGCACCGCCTCGCAGCCGCCGAGCGAGAACGCTTCCTCGACCGCGGGCATCAGCGGCATCGCCTTGCCGCCGCGGAACTGACCGTCGGCGGCGATCACCAGGGACGCACCAACGTCGACGATCCGCTCCTGGAGCGACTTGGCCGAGAAGCCGCCGAACACCACCGAGTGGGTCAGCCCGAGGCGCGCGCACGCCTGCATCGCGACCACCGCCTCGATCGACATCGGCATGTAGACGATCGCGCGCTCGCCCTTCCTGTAGCCGAGCGACTTCAGTCCGTTGGCGAAGCGGCAGACACGCGCGTGCAGCTCCTTGTAGGTGATGCGGGTCACCGAGCCGTCATCGCCCTCGAAGATGATCGCGGTCTTGTTCTCGACGGGCGTGCCGAGATGTCGGTCCAGACAGTTGTACGAGACGTTCAGCTCACCGTCGTCGAACCACTTGAAGAACGGCGCCTCGGACGCGTCGAGGGAACGGGTGAACGGCTTGTGCCAGAGCAGCTGCTCGCGCGCGAGACGGGCCCAGAACCCCGCATGGTCGTGCTCGGCCTCTTCGCACAGCGCGCGGTACTGCTCCATCCCGGCCACGGTCGCCTGGCGCGCGAACGCCTCCGGCGGCGGAAACACGCGGTTCTCGACGAGCCCCGTTTCGATCTTGGCGGACATGGCAACCCTCCCAGGCAATGCGCAGCGATGTGGTGTGAACGTGCGTTTCGAAGTCTCGGCCGGACGGTATCGACGCACCCTTACCGGTGGCTTACGAACCCGGATGCCTGGGTCGGCGGCCGACCCCGGAGGCGCTCCGGCTTGATGCAGCGCAACATCGATAGAATCGTCGTCTCGTCCGCGGCCTCGACCGCCCGGCACCTACCCTCCGGACACCTCGCACGCACATGGAACCGAAACGGGATCTCGACCCCGCACGCCGGCAGACCAACTTCCTCGGCAGCATCATCTTCGCCAGCCGCTGGCTGCAGGTGCCGCTCTACCTCGGGCTGATCGTCGCACAAGGCGTCTACGTGGTGCTGTTCCTCGAGGAACTCTGGCACCTCATCGGCATCCTGTGGGACCCGTCCGTGCTGACCCAGACCGTCGCGCGCCTCGGGATCCACGAGCGCAACAAGGAGACGGTGATCATGATCATCGTCCTCTCGCTGATCGACGTCGTCATGATCTCGAACCTGCTGATCATGGTGATCGTCGGCGGCTACGAGACCTTCGTGTCGCGGCTGCGCCTGGAGAACCACC
>CAIUGQ010000709.1 GCA_903898725.1 uncultured Burkholderiales bacterium
CGCCCCGCTGAACCCGGCGACCGCGGCGCTCAGGCGCCGCGTGTCGCGGCCACCCGGGCGAGCAGCGGCGCCAGCGCCTCGAGCGTGCGGCGCGTGGCGCCCCGGTGCCCGGCGGCGAAGCGCGAACCGGCCTCGCCCATCGCGGTGGCTGCAGGCGCATCGGCCAGCAGGCGCACGGCCTCGCCGATCGCAGCCTGAGCATCGTCGACGCGGACCGCCGCCCCGGCCGCGATCGCCTGCTCGGCGGCCTCGGCGAAGTTGAAGGTGCTCGGTCCGACGATCACCGGACAGCCGGCCGCGCAGGCCTCGATCAGGTTCTGCGAGCCGAAGGGCATCAGCGAGCCGCCGATCACCGCGCAGTGCGCCAGGCCGTACCAGGCGTCCATCTCGCCCATCGAGTCGCCGAGCAGCACGTCCACCGCCGACCAGTCGAGTTCGACATCGTCGAGCGCCGCCCGTCGAGCCAGCACCGTGCCGTCTGCGCCCAGTGCCCGCGCGACCTCGTCGAAGCGCTGCGGATGCCGCGGCACGATCGCCAGCAGCGGCCGACCGGGCGCCCGGGGCACGAGCCGCCGCCATGCGTCGACCAGCAGCGCCTCCTCGCCGTCGCGGGTGCTGGCGGCGACGACCACCGGCCGGCCGATGCGCTCGCGCCAGCCGCGCCCGAGCGCCAGCAGGCGCGGATCGGGCGCGTTGTCGAACTTCAGGTTGCCGGTGACCGCATCGACCGGGCGACCGAGCCGGGCGATCCGATCGGCGTCGGCCGGCGACTGCGCGAGCACCGCCGACAGGCGCCGCGCGGCGGGCTCGACGAGCGAGCGCTGGCGCAGCCCGCGCGCGAGCGACCGTTCGGAGAGCCGCGCGCTGACCAGCGCGACCGGCACGTCGGCCCGCTCGGCCGCGACCATCAGGGTCGGCCACAGCTCGGTCTCCATCAGCAGGCCGACCGAGGGACGCCAGGCGCGCAGGAAGCGGCGCGGCCCGCCGTAGCCGTCGTAGGGCAGATAGGCCTGCTCGAAGCGTTCGCCCAGCGCGCCCGCATAGAGCTCGCGCGCGGTCTCGCGGCCGGTGGGGGTCATGCAGGTGAGCAGGATGCGCGCCTCGGGATGCGCGAGCGCCAGGGCACGCACCAGCGGCTGCGCGGCCCGCGTCTCGCCGACCGACACCGCATGGATCCAGATCAGCGGTGCGTCGTCGGTGCGCGGCGCGAACCACCCGAAGCGCTCGCCCCAGTGCGCACGGTAGGCGGGCTGCCGGCGCGCGCGCCACAGCAGGTAGGCGAGCACCAGCGGTGTCGCGAGCAGCCAGCCGAGCGAGTACAGGAGTCGCACGCGCCGATGATACGCGAGCGCCCTCGGGGTCCCGGGCGGCGCCCGGGGCCCGCGGTCAGACGGGGATCAGAACGGGACCTGGGCGTCGGGTGCGACCGCGAGGATCGCGGCCCGGAAGGCCTTCTGGATGCGCTCGAGCGCCTGCGGGGTCTCGGCCTCGAAGCGCGTCACCACCACCGGCGTGGTGTTCGACGGCCGGGCCAGGCCGAAGCCGTCCGGGTACTCGACGCGCACGCCGTCGATGGTGATCACCTCGGTCGAGCCCTCGAACTTCGCGGTCTTCTGCAGCGCCTCGACCAGCCGGAAGTTCTCGCCCTCGGCGGTCTTGATGTGCAGCTCGGGCGTGGCCGACGCATCGGGCAGCGCCTCGAGCAGCGCGCTCGGATCGGCGACCCGCGCGAGGATCTCGAGCAGCCGCGCGCCGGTGTACAGGCCGTCGTCGAAGCCGTACCAGCGGTCGTTGAAGAACACGTGGCCGCTCATCTCGCCGGCCAGTGGCGCGCCGGTCTCCTTGAGCTTGGCCTTGATCAACGAGTGGCCGGTGCGCCACATCAGCGGCACGCCGCCGTGATCGCGCACCCAGCCCGCGAGGTTCCGCGTGCACTTCACGTCGTAGATGATCTGGCCGCCCGGGCGCGCGGCGAGCACGTCCTTGGCATAGAGCATCAGCTGGCGGTCGGGCCAGATGATCTTGCCGGACTTGGTGACCACGCCGAGCCGGTCGCCGTCGCCGTCGAAGGCCAGACCGATCTCGGCGTCGGTCTCGGCCAGGCGGGCGGCCAGGTCCTCGAGGTTCTCGGGGTGCGCCGGATCCGGATGGTGGTTCGGGAAGGTGCCGTCGACCTCGGTGAACAGGCCGTCGACCTCGCAGCCGAGCGCCTTGTAGAGCTGGGGCGCGAGCGCGCCGGCCACGCCGTTGCCGCAGTCGATCACGATCTTCATCGGACGCGCGAGCTTGACGTCGCCGATGATCTTCGCGAGGTACTCGCCGGTGACGTCACGGTGGACGACCTTGCCGCGCGGCAGGCCCGCGAGCCGGGCCTCGAAGCCGGGGTCGACGATCGCGTCGTACAGGCCGCGGATCGCGTCGCCGTAGAGCGTCGCGCCGCCGAGCATCATCTTCAGGCCGTTGTACTCGGGCGGATTGTGGCTGCCGGTGACGGCGACGCCCGAGCCGCAGCCGGTCAGCACGGTGGCGAAGTAGACGACCGGCGTGGGCACCATGCCGATGTCGATGACATCGGTGCCGGCGGCGGTGATGCCGTCGGTCAGGGCGGCGATCAGGCGCGGGCCCGACAGCCGGCCGTCGCGCCCGACCACGATCGCTGCGATGCCCGCCTCGCGGGCGCGCAGGCCGAGTGCGGCACCGATGCCGCGCACCGCGGCGTCGGTCAGCGTGACGGTGGCAGGGTCGCCGTCGACGATCCCGCGGATGTCGTAGGCCTTGAAGATGCTCGAGGAAAGCGGCTGGGCCACGCGAAGGCTCCCGGAAGATGTTCAGGACGATTCTAACGGTCCGTGCCGCCCGGCACCGTGCCATCCCGCACGGCGGCACCGTCTCGCCGCGTACCGCGCGCCTCGAGCACCCCGACCGAGACCAGGCCGCAGAGGATCGAGAACCACAGTGTCGACAGCCGCACGCCCACCGCGGCGAGGGCGGCCGTTCCGATCGCCACGTCGTGGTGCGCGAGCAGGGTCACGATCGCGAGCTCGGTGGAGCCGACCCCTCCGGGCAGCATCGAGGCCGCGCCCGCCAGCATCGCGAGCGGATAGGCGGCGAAGGCGGCCGGCATCGGCATGACCACGTCCATCCCGCGCAGCAGCCAGACGAAGGACGCCGCGGTCAGGCCCCAGGCGAGGCCCCCCCAGAGCATGCCGGCGGACAGGTCCGCGACATTCAGCCAGCGTCGGCAGCCGACCAGCGCATCGCGCAGCCCGCCCGCCAGCCGGGCCAGCCGCGCCCAGCCGCGGGCCTGCAGGCCGGCCCGCAGGGCCTCGAGCACCCCGGGGCTGCCGGCGACCACCACCAGCCCGCCGACGAAGATCGCGACGAAGACGACCGACATCGCCATCAGCCGGGCGTCGCCGATCGACAGCAGCGCCAGGCACAGCACCACCAGCAGGTCGAGTGCCCGTTCGAAGACGAAGGCGCCGAACACCACGGGCGCCGGCACGCCGCGAGGCACCAGGTAGCGCATCCGGACCAGTTCGCCGACCTTGCCCGGCGTGGCGGTGAACGCGAAGCCGGCGAGGTAGGCGAGCAGCCCCTGCAGGAAGCCGTCCGGGTGGCCCGCGCGAGCCAGCAGCCGGCGCCAGCGCAGGTAGCGCGCGAGGTAGCTCGCCGCGGACATCGCGGCCATCGCGGGCAGCAGCGGCAGCAGTCCGCCTACGCCCGCCAGCACCGGATTGCGGGCGTCGACCCAGGCCAGCACGCCGACATAGGCCGCGGTGAGCAGCAGGAAGCCCGCGATGGCGCCACGCAGTCTCACCGGCGCCACCGCGGGCCCGCGCTCAGGGCTTGCGGGCGACGATGAAGAACTGCTTGCCCAGCACGCGCCAGGCGAGCGGCACCTTCAGGTAGGCCTTGACCAGCATCGGGTGCGTCGGCAGCGCACCCTGGGTGGTGTACGGCAGGAACCGGTCGATCGTCTGCTCGACCCGGAAGCCGCGCATCTGCAGGGCCTCGCCGAGCGACAGGTGGGTCAGGCCGAGATGGTGGTCGTAGAAGTCCCAGTACTCGCCCGGCACGTAGCGCAGGTTCGGCCCGAGGATCAGGTAGCGGCCGCCCGGCTTGAGCGCCTTCATCACCTGGTCGAGGAAGACGTCGAGCGTCTTCTTGTCGGGCAGGTGCTCGAGGAAGTTCGAGGTGAAGACCACGTCCGCCTGCCCGTCGACGATCTCGCCGAGGCGGGTGGCCTCGCACAGATGGAACTCGGTCGACGGCTCGAGGAAGGTCTTCGCGTCCGGGTTCAGGTCGACGGCGATCTTGCGGGCCGCGCGGATGTTGTTCAGGAACTCGCCGTAGCCGCAGGCGATGTCGACCACGGTGTCGGTCGGCTTCACGTAGCGCTGCAGGAAGTCCGCGCAGATCACCCGCCAGATCTCGCGCTTGCGCGGCAGCAGGTCCGCC
>CAIUGQ010000710.1 GCA_903898725.1 uncultured Burkholderiales bacterium
GACTGAAGGAACGGCTCGAGGTCGAGAACGCCGCGCTGCGCCAGGCCGCGAGCACCGGCCCGCGGCCGGTGCTCGCGACCCGCTCGGCGCGATTCGACGAGGTGCTGGGCGAAGTCCGCCAGGTGGCGCCCACCAGCACGACGGTGCTCCTGCTCGGCGAGACCGGCACCGGCAAGGAGGTGATCGCGTCCCTGATCCACGGCATGAGCGCGCGTGCCCAGCGCACGCTGGTCAAGGTGAACTGCGCCGCGCTGCCCGCGCCCCTCGTCGAGGCCGAGCTCTTCGGTCGCGAGAAGGGCGCCTACACCGGGGCCCTGGCGCGCCAGATGGGTCGCTTCGAGGTCGCCGACGGCTCGACGATCTTCCTGGACGAGATCGGCGACCTGCCGCTCGAGTTGCAGACGAAGCTGCTGCGCGTGCTGCAGTCGGGCGAGCTGGAGCGAGTGGGCAGCACGCGGACGATCCGCGTCGACGCACGGATCATCGCGGCCACCCACCGCGATCTCGCGGCGGCAGTGGAGGCGGGCACGTTCCGCGAGGACCTCTACTACCGTCTCAACGTGTTCCCCGTCGTGCTGCCCGCGCTGCGCGAACGGCCGGAGGACATCCCCACGCTCGCCTGGGCGTTCGTGAAGGAGTTCGCCGAGTCGATGGGCAAGCCCGTCGAGCAGATCGCGCCCGACTCGATGGCCGCGATGCAGGTCTACCGCTGGCCCGGCAACGTCCGCGAGCTGCGCAACGCGATCGAGCGCGCGATGATCCTCGCGCGCGGTCCGGTGCTGCACGTCCCGCTCGGACGCGCGCCCGCGATGCGCCCTCCGGAGCCGGTCACGATCCGCGAGCCGGCGGTCGAGGCCACGCTGCGCGACGCCGAGCGTGCCCACATCCTTCGCGCGCTGGAGCACAGCGGCTGGCGGATCCGGGGCGCAGGCGGCGCCGCCGAGCGGCTCGACCTCAAGCCGACGACGCTCGAGGCGCGGATGGCGCGTCTCGGCATCCGCCGCATCGACTCCAAGCGATCGTAGGCGGACTCCAACCCGCTGGAGCCCCCATTGGAGCGGGCGCCGCCGACGCGGCTGGACCGCAGCCGGGATGGCGCGCAAGCCCCTGATCGGCAAGCGATTTCCTGAAGGAGGCCCGACCCGCTCGAGGTGGCCCGGGCCTTGCAACAGCGGGCGTCATGGGCAAGGACGTCGACCGGATCATCGTGTTCAGCGTGCGCATCGCGGTGGAGGCCGCGAGGCGAGAGGCGCTGGTCGCGAGCGTCCGGCCGCTGCTCGAGCCCACTCGTGTCGTGCCGGGATGCCTCGCATGCCGGCTCTACGAGGAGTTCGACGACTTCAACGCCTTCTGCATGGTGTTCGAGTGGGCGGACCGAGCGGCGCTGGAGCGCTTCCTGCGATCCGACGCCTGCAAGGCCCTGCTGGGCGCGATGGAGATCGGCGTCTGCCGTCCCGAGGTCCACGTCGACACGATCGCCGAGCGCGAGGGCCGCGAAGCCCTCGCGCGCATCCGCGGCTACAGAACGAGAACGCACACCCCAAGAAGTCAATGACATCGGGCCTCGCGCTGGCCGCCACCCTGCTGCTCGTCGCCCCGCATGCCGCGGCGCAGACGGCTGCCCCGAACCCGCCCGCCGATCGGTGGACGTTCTCGGTGACGCCCTACCTCTGGCTACCGGGCATCAGCACGAAGCTCCACTACGGCCCGCCCGGGGCCGGTTCGTCGACGCCGAACGTGGGGGTGGACGCGGACGCGCTCCTGTGTGCCCTCGAGTTCGGGCTCATGGTCAACGGCGAAGCGCGCAGGGGCCGGTGGCTGGTC
This sequence comes from uncultured Burkholderiales bacterium, assembly GCA_903898725.1. Taxonomy (GTDB): domain Bacteria; phylum Pseudomonadota; class Gammaproteobacteria; order Burkholderiales; family Burkholderiaceae_E; genus UBA4615. The sequence continues at coordinate 1,825 of CAIUGQ010000710.1, forward strand.
GCGACGGACCTCATCTACCTCGACCTCGGACACGAGAGCAGCTCGGTCAGGAGCGTGGACTTCAACCCGGGCAGCGGCCCGGTGAACGTGTCCACCGCGAGCCTCTCCACCGGGGGCAGCACCACGCTGCGCGGGACGATCTGGACGATGGTCGGCGGCTACGCGGCGCTCACCGACCCGAGCGCGACGCTCGACGTCGTCGCAGGCTTCCGTTACCTCCGCCTCGACGCGGCCTCCGACTGGCAACTGAGCGCGACGGTCACCGGGCCCGCGGGCAGCGGCACCTTCCCGGCCTCCGGCAGCATCGAGCGCTCGAACGACCTGTGGACGGCGATCGTCGGCGCGAAGGGCCGCGCCGCCTTCGGCGGCACGCCCTGGTTCGTCCACTACTACGCCGACGTCGGCGCAGGCTCGTCGGCCACGACGTGGCAGCTCGCGGGCGGCGTCGGCTACGCGTTCAAGTGGGGCGAGGTCGTCGCCGACTACCGCAGGCTGCACTACAGCGCCGGCGCAAGCAGGCTGATCGACACGCTCGACGCCGGCGGCCTCTCGCTCGGCGCACGGATTCCCTTCTGACCTCCGGAGACTTGCCCCATGGACAACAGGACCCCCCCGGGCGTGGACCCCCATCGCCGCAACCTGCTGAAGACCGCCGCGGTCGGCACCGCGGGCGCGACGCTCGGGCTCGCACCCGCCGCGCCTGCCGACGCCTCCGGGCCCGCGAAGGGCGCGTCGCCGCGCGCCGAGCCGGCCCACTACAACATCCTGTTCGTGCTCACCGACCAGGAGCGCCTGTTCCGGCCGGGCGAGCTGCCGGTCGGCATGAAGCTGCCCGGGCACGAGCGGCTGCTGAAGCGGGGCATCTCGTTCGAGAACCACCGGATCAACTCGTGCGTCTGCACGCCGTCGCGCTCGGTGCTCTACACCGGGCGCCACATCCAGCAGACGAAGATGTTCGACAACACGAACTTCCCGTGGATCCAGAGCATGTCGACCGAGATCCCGACGGTCGGGCACATGCTGCGCGAGGCGGGCTACTACACGGCCTACAAGGGCAAGTGGCACCTCACCAAGGAGTTCGAGACCGTCAACTCGCTCGGCACGCCCAGCAGGATCTTCACGCAGGAGATGGAGGCGTACGGCTTCAGCGACTACTTCGGCATCGGGGACATCATCGCCCACACGCACGGCGGCTGGCTGCACGACGGCATCACCGCGTCGATGGGCGTGAGCTGGCTGAGGTCGAAGGGGCGTCCGCTCGCCGCGCAGGGCAAGCCGTGGTTCCTCGCCGTGAACCTGGTGAACCCGCACGACATCATGTTCCTCGACACCGACCGCCCCGGCGAGAAGGTGCAGGGCAAGGACATCCTCTCGGACATCGCACCGATCCCCACCGACGAGCCGCTCTACGCGAAGCAGTGGCAGTTCCCGCTGCCGCGCAGCCATCGCGAGCCGCTGACGGCACCCGGGCGGCCGGCCGCGCACAAGGACTACATCGAATCGCATGACGGGCTCGTCGGACGCCTGCCTCCCGGCGACGAGCGTCGCTGGCGGATGCGCCACAACTACTACCTCAACTGTCTGCGCGACGCGGACCGCAACCTGCAGACCGTCCTCGACGAGCTGGACGCCTCGGGGCTCGCGCACAACACGATCGTCGTGTACACGGCCGACCACGGCGACCTCGACGGCGCGCACAACCTGCATGCGAAGGGCGCGACGGCCTACCGCGAGCAGAACAACGTGCCGCTGATCATCGTGCATCCGAAGCACCGCGGCGGGCAGCGCACGAAGGCGGTGACCTCCCACCTCGACATCGCGCCGACGCTCGTCGCCCTGACGAACGCCGCGCCCGAGAAGAAGGCCGCGATCGTGAAGTCGCTGCCGGGCAAGGACCTGTCGCGCCTGCTCGCGGCACCCGGGAGCGCCGGGCCGGACGCGGTCCGCGACGGGATGCTCTTCTGCTACAACATGTTCGCGTACATCGACGGCGACCTCATGGCCCGGGCGGTCAAGCTGATGAACGAACCCGACGGCCGCGAGAAGGTGCAGGCGGCGGCGAAGGCGGGCACGCTGCAGCCCGACCTCGCCAAGCGCGGCGCGCTGCGCAGCGTCTACGACGGGCGCTACACGTTCACCCGCTACTTCTCTCCGAAGGCGCACAACATGCCCCGATCGATGGAGGCGCTCCTGAAGCTCAACGATGTCGAGCTGTTCGACTCGGCCCGCGACCCGGACGAGATGGACAACCTTGCCCGTGACCCGGCGAAACACGGTGACCTGATGCTCGCGATGAACGCGAAGCTCAACCGCCTGATCGAGACCGAGGTCGGCCTGGACGTCGGGCAGATGCTGCCGGGCGGCGTCGACGGCGGCTGGGTCGCGACCGACGCCGTCAAGGACGTCTGAGCGCCGGTGCCGCGCGGACAGGCGTTTCAAACGCCCTGACCAGGCCCGGTGGGGCAGCAGATGTCATGGGCGGGGGGCGCTGCGGTCGCGCGTGTCGTCGTGCTGCGCCGCACCGGGGCACGTCAGCGGGGCGTCGCGGCGGGACCCGCTGCTATGCTGCACCGATGGCCCAGACCGTCACCCCCGAGGACATCGCGCAGGCCGCGCAGCGGCTCGCCGGCCGCGTCGTGCGCACGCCCTGCCTGCACAGCGAGACGCTGTCGGCGATCACCGGCTGCGAGGTCTGGCTCAAGTTCGAGAACCTGCAGTTCACCGCGTCCTTCAAGGAGCGCGGTGCGCTGAACCGGCTCGCGCAGCTCGGCGATGCCGAGCGTGCGCGCGGCGTGCTCGCGGTGTCCGCCGGCAATCACGCCCAGGGCGTTGCGCTGCATGCGCGTCGTCTCGGCATCCCGGCGACCATCGTGATGCCCCGCTTCACGCCCTCGGTGAAGGTCGAGGCGACCCGCGCCTTCGGGCCGCGCATCGTGCTCGAGGGCGACACCTTCGACGATGCGCGCACCCGGGGGCTGGAACTCGCCCGCGAGGAGGGGCTGGTCTTCGTGCATCCGTACGACGATGCGCAGGTGATCGCCGGGCAGGGCACGATCGCGCTCGAGATGCTCGACGAGGCGCCCGAGCTCGACACGCTGGTCATCGCGGTGGGCGGTGGCGGGCTGATCTCCGGCATCGCGCTCGCCGCCCGGGCACGCCGTCCCGGCATCGAGGTGATCGGCGTGCAGACCGAGCGCTATCCGGCGATGCACGACGCGTTCCACGGCACGCACCATCCGCAGGGTACCGGCACGATCGCCGAAGGCATCGCCGTCGGGCGCCCGGGCGAGCTCACCACGCGCCTCGTGCGCGAGCATGTGGCCGACGTGCTGCTGGTCGGCGAAGGCGACATCGAGCATGCGATCGTCACCCTGCTCGAGATCGAGAAGACGGTCGTCGAGGGGGCCGGCGCCGCCGGCCTCGCCGCGCTGCTCGTGCATCGCGCGCGCTTCGCCGGCCGGCGCGTCGGCCTGGTGCTGTGCGGCGGCAACATCGATCCGCTGCTGCTGGCCGCGATCGTGCGGCGCGAGATGGTCCGCAGCGGGCGCCTCGCCCGCCTGCGCATCGAGGTCCGCGACCGGCCGGGCGCGCTCGCCGCGATGACCGCCGCGCTCGCCGCGGCCGGCGCCAACGTCGAGGAGATCCAGCACCAGCGGATCTTCGGTGCGCTGTCGGCCGAGCTCGCCGCGGTCGAGGTGGTGGTGCAGACCCGTGGCGAGGCGCATGTCGGCGAAGTGCTGGCGACGCTCGCTGCGGCCGGGTTCGCCGGCACGCGCTTCTGACGGCGGCGCGGCCGGCCGGCCGCGTCGCGCTCAGTGCCGGTCGACGCGCTCGAAGACCGCCGCCGGCAGGTCCGGCTCGAAGGCGACCTCGACCCGGTCGATCCGGTCCGCCGCGTCGGCGAGGAAGCTCAGGATCCGGTGGTCCGGGAAGGTCCGGTCCGGGTACCCGGGCAGCCGGAACGCGTCGGCGCCCGCCGGTCGCAGGCGCTCGGACCAGCCGGCGAACGACCAGACGAGCGCGTCGCCGTCGACGGCCACCTGCATCGTCCCGTAGCCGGCATGCCGATAGGTGCCCGCATAGCCGCCCAGGGCGCGCGCGGTCGGCGCCGCCGCCGTGTCCTCGGCGTCGCGCGCGGCGGCCTCGTCCCGCGCGGTCGCGAGCGCCTGCTCGCGCAGCGGGCCGATCCGCCCGAACCAGTCGATCGGCGCGAGGCCCAGCACCGCGTCGTGGACCGCGTAGGCGAGCATCGCCGGGACCGGCGAAGCCTGCCGGTTGCTCAGCACGACGACGCCGGTCCGGTGCTCGGGCAGCATCGCGAGGATCGCGCTCCAGCCGAGCAGCGAGCCGGTGTGCAGCCACTGACGCGCACCGCGATAGCCGTTGCGCCACAGCCCGAGGCCGTAGTGGAGCGCGTCGCCGAACTCGGGGTGCCGCTGCGGCTCGGCGAACACATGCGGCATCGTCATCTCGCGCACCACCGCCGGCGGCAGCAGGGCGCGCTCGCCGGCCCGCTCGGCCTCGAGCAGCGCGATCGCCCAGTGCGCGAGGTCC
>CAIUGQ010000711.1 GCA_903898725.1 uncultured Burkholderiales bacterium
CAGGCCGGCAAGTCCATCGGCCAGCCGGTGCTCGCCGAGAACCGGCCCGGCGCCGGCGGCCAGATCGCCACCGACTTCGTCGCCAAGGCCGCGCCCGACGGCCATACCTTCCTGATCGTCACCGTCGGCCACGCGGTGAACGCGAGCCTGTATCCGAAGCTGCCGTACGACACGCTCGGCGACCTCGCGCCGGTCGCGCGCATCGCCGACCTGCCCAGCGTGCTTGTGGTGAACCCCGCCGTGCCCGCGAACAGCGTGCAGGAACTGATCGCGATGATGAAGGCCAAGCCCGACGCCATCACCTACGCCTCGTCCGGCAACGCGACCACCAGCCACGTCGCCGGCGCGATGCTGCTCGCGCAGGCCGGCGTGCAGGCCACCCACGTGCCTTACAAGGGCTCGGCCCCCGCGGTCACCGACCTGATCGGCGGGCAGGTGCAGTGGATGATCGACCCGATCCTCTCGTCGCAGCAGCACGTCAGGAGCGGCAAGCTGCGCGCGCTCGCGATCAGCACGCCCAAGCGCTCCGCGCTCGCGCCGGGGCTGCCGACCATCGCCGAGTCCGGCCTGCCCGGCTACGAGTTCTCCGCGTGGTTCGTGCTGCTCGCGCCCGCGAAGACGCCGGCCGCGGTCGTGCAGAAGATGCACACCGAGGTCGAGCGGATCCTCGCGCTGCCCGAGGTGCGCGAGCGCTTCGCGCAGCTCGGCGCCGAGCCCGGCTCGGGCAGCACGCAGCAGGTCGGCGCCTTCCTGGCGGGCGAGGTCAAGCGCTACGAGAAGGTGGTGCGCGACGCGAACATGAAGGCCGACTGAGGTGAGCGCCGTGCCGGCGCGGCCGATGCCGCGCGACCTGCTCGGCTACGGCGCGACCCCGCCCGACCCGCGCTGGCCGGGCGGCGCGCGCGTCGCCGTGTCCTTCGTGCTCAACGTCGAGGAGGGCTCGGAGGTCTCGGTCGCCGAGGGTGACGAGCGCAACGAGGCGGTCTACGAGGTCATCGACCGACTCGAGGGCATTCCCGACCCGTGCCTCGAGTCGCACTTCGACTACGGCACCCGCGCCGGCTGGTGGCGGATCATGAAGGCCTTCGACGACGCGGGCGCACGCTGCACCGTCAGCGCCTGCGGCCGCGCGGTCGAGCGCACGCCCTCGCTCGCGGCCGACGCGGTCGCGCGTGGCCACGAGGTGTCGGCGCACGGCTGGCGCTGGGAGAGCCACGCGCGCATGGCCGAGGCCGACGAGCGCATCGCGATCGCGCGCACCGTCGCCGCGATCGAGGCCGCCACCGGCGTGCGTCCCGTCGGCTGGCACACGCGCTCGGCGTCCAGCCCCAACACACGGCGCCTGCTGATGGAGGAGGGCGGTTTCCTCTACGACAGCGACTGGTACGGCGACGACCTGCCCACCACGCTGCGCACCGGCGAGCGGCCGTACGTCGTGCTGCCCTACGCCTTCGACACCAACGACATGCAGTTCCAGCACACCCACCGCTTCGTGCGCGCGCACGACTTCAGCGGCTACGTGCTCGATGCCTTCGACTGGCTGTGGCGCGAGGGCGCCCACGCGCCGAAGATGATGTCGATCGGGCTGCACCTGCGGATGCTCGGGCGGCCGGGGCGCATGCAGTCACTGGTCGACATGCTGACCGAGATGACGCGGCGGCCAGGCGTGTGGATCGCGCGGCGCGACGAGATCGCGCGGCATTGGGTGGCGCGGGGGGCCTGAGGCGGGCCCGGGTCGGATCGGCCCGTCAGTGGTAGTCGTCCTCGAGCTGATGGCGGATGGCCACCACCACGACCTCGGTCGCGGACTCGATCTCGACGAGGGCGACATAGCCCGACCGCCCGAAGGGAATGATCAGCTCTCTCAGGAACGGGCTGTGTGCGGCCTTGCGGCAGGTGAACGGCGAGGTCCGCAGGGTCGTGAAGCCCGCGCGAATGGCGTCGAGCGCCCGCTCGGCGAGCGCGAGATCGCCACCGTCGCGCTCCAGCTCCCGCTCGAGGACGAAGCCGAACAGACGCTCGAGGTCGGCCTCGGCCTCGCGGGTCAGGCGAACCCTGAAGCTCACCCGCGCTGCTTGGCGGCGCGGGCCCGCGCGGCGTCGAGGCGCGTCTGCAGTGCGGCGACCACGTCGTCGGCCGCGACGTAGTCGCCGGTGCGCCGTGCCTCGTCGCGCGAGCGCAGGCCGCGGGCGATGAACTCGGCCTGGACGCGCCTGCGCTCGACGCCGGCGCGCACCGATGCCTCGACGAACTCCGACAGGCTCTCGCCCTCGGCCAGCACCGACTCGACTTCGGCCCGGAACTCCGGCTCGACGCGTACGGACGGGATGGTGGCGGTCTTCATCGGATCAGCGTAGCGCAATTGCGATGCATCGTCCAGCGGGCGGACTCGGTCATGCCCGTCAGTCCCGCAGCCGCTGCGTCACGAAGCTCCTGAACAGCCGCATCACCGGCGCCTCGGTCCGCCCGGCGAGGGTGACGTAGGCGAAGCGCGCCGTCGCCTGCATCGCGGGCCGCAGCCGCAGCTCGACCAGCGTGCCCGCCGCGATCTGCTCGCGCGCGGCCGTCACGATGCCGAGGAACACCGCCTGCGTGCGGCTCACCGTCTCGACCAGGCTCGTCACGTCCTCGCAGCGCAGCGTCGCCATCTCGTTCGGGTCGGCACGCGACCCGTACTGCTCGACCAGCAGCCGCGCGACCTCGTCGGACAGCGGTGTCGTCGCCACCGGATGCTCGAGCACGTCCTCGAGCGACACCGTGCGCCGCGCCGCCAGCGGATGGTCGGCCCGGCAGACGAAGCCGGTGCGCATCTCGCCGAGCGGCTCGATCCGCAGGTCGGGCGCGGGCGCGATGCGCCGGCCGTCGACCACCAGCGCCTCGAGCTCGCGTGAGCGCAGCTGCACGCGCAGCAGCTCGGTCGAGCCCCGCGAGATCTCGACGCGCACGCCGCGGTGGTAGGCCGCGACATGGCAGAGCAGCGGCGTCATCAGCATCGCGCCGGGCCCCGAGCCCAGGCCCACGCGGATCGTGCCGCCGTCGCCCTGGCGGAACAGCATCGCATTGCGCCGCAGCTCGTCGGCGCCGCGCACCACCGAGCGCGCGCGCGCCACCACGTCCTGGCCGAGCGCGGTCAGCTCGTTGCGCTTGCCGATCCGGTCGACCAGCCGCCCGCCGAGGTCCTCCTCGAGCGCCTGGATGCTGCGGCTGAGCGCGGACTGCGTGATGTGGGCGCGTTCGGCCGCCCGACTGAACGAGCCGGTTTCGGCGACCGCCAGCAGGTGTTCCAGGTGTCGGATGTTCATCGCCGGGGTAGTCGTCGGATGAATGGTGATGAGTCGGATTATGCATTGGACACATGGTGGGCGGACTCCCAGAATCGACCGCAGACCCCCGCTCCGATCGCGATCCGCCCCCGAGTCCGAACCCCCGCCACCCTTCCGACCCCAGGCCCGCCATGACGCCGTCCCGCCGCTCGCTGCTCCTCCAGATGCCCGCCGCCGCAGCCGGGCTCGCGCTCGGCGGCCGCGCTTTCGCGCAGCAGCAGCCCGCCTATCCGTCCCGCCCGGTGTCGCTGGTGGTCCCGTACCCCGCCGGCGGCCTGTCGGACATCATCGCGCGCAGCGTCAACGCCTCGCTCGGCCGCCAGCTCGGTCAGCCGGTGATCGTCGAGAACGTCGGCGGCGGCAGCGGCTCGATCGGCGCGAACAAGGTGCTGACCGCGCCGGCCGACGGCCACCTGGTGTTCCAGGGCTCGCCCAATGAACTGATCCTCGGGCCGCTCGCGATCTCCGCGATCAAGTTCAGGAGCGAGGACTTCCGCCTCGTGCAGATGATCGCGACCGCGCAGATCGCCTTCCTCGTGCGCCCGGGCGTGCCCGCCGCCTCGGTCGACGAGTTCATCGAGTACGCCCGCAGGCAGGCCGCCGCCGGCAAGCCGGTGACCTATGCGAGCGTCGGCATCGGCTCGTTCTACCACCTGCTCGGCGAGCACCTGTCGAAGACGACCGGCATCCCGATGGTCCACGTGCCGTACAAGGGCGGCCAGCCCGCCGAGCAGGACCTGCTCGCCGGCCAGGTCGACCTGTTCCTCGCGCCCTACGGCCGGCGCTACGACGAGTTCGCCAAGCTCGGCAAGCTCAAGGTGCTGGCGATGCTCAATCCCACGCGCCTCGACGGCGTGAAGGGCTACCCCGCGATCGCCGAGTCGAAGCTGCTGCGCGACTTCGCGTTCAACATCTGGACCGGCTACTTCGTCCGCAAGGACACGCCCGAGCCCGTCGTGCAGCGCCTGCACCAGGCGATCACCGACACGCTGGCCGACCCGACCGTGCGCGGCTCGCTCGATGCGAACAGCCTGCTGATGGCGCAGCCGCTGCCGCTCGATGCGGTCGGACGGGCCTACGCCGACGGCACCGCGCAGTTCCGCGCGATCGCCCGCGCGATCGACCTGCAGCCGCAGTAGGCGCCCCGCATCCGTCGTGCGCCGGGCCGGTCCCAGCGCGCCGATCCCCCTCTCTCGGAGTCCCGCCATGAACGTCGTCGTCCTCGGAGCCGGCCTGCTCGGCATCGCCAGCGCCCACTACCTGCGTCAGCAGGGCCACTCGGTCGTTGTCGTCGACCGGCAGGCCACGCCGGGCGCCGAGACGAGCTTCGCCAACGGCGGGCAGATCTCGGTCAGCCATGCCGAGCCCTGGGCCAACCCGTCGGCGCCGCTCAAGGTGCTGCAGTGGCTGGGCAAGGAAGACGCGCCGCTGCTGTTCAGGCTGCGCACCGACCTGCGCCAGTGGGCCTGGGGCCTGCAGTTCCTGCGCGAGTGCACGCCGGCGCGCACGCGTCACAACATCGCGCAGATCGTGCGGCTCGGCACCTACAGCCGCGACGCGCTGCAGCAGCTGCGCCGCGAGCTCGGCATCGAGTACGACCAGCGCGCGCAGGGCATCCTGCACTTCTACACGAACGCGAAGGAGTTCGAGGCGGCCGAGGCGCCCGCGCGCCAGATGCGCGAGCTCGGCTGCGACCGCCGCGTGATCTCGGCCGACGAGGCGGTCCGCATCGAGCCCGCGCTCGCGCAGGTGCGCGACCGGCTGGCCGGTGCCACCTGGACCGCCGAGGACGAATCGGGTGATGCGAACCGCTTCACGCGCGAGCTGGCGGCACGCTGCGAGGCCGCCGGCGTCGAGTTCCGCATGAGCCACACCATCACCGCGCTGCGCGA
>CAIUGQ010000712.1 GCA_903898725.1 uncultured Burkholderiales bacterium
GCAGTCGCTCGCGCCGATGCGGATCGGGGAGAAGAGCGTGGGGGCGGGGGCGTTCATCGTGGCGATCCAGTCGGGCGGGGGACGGGCCCGGCGAGCGCGGACCTCTGAGCGCGCGAGGATACCCCGGCTCCGGACGGGTCCGCGCGGTGCGTTCCGCGCGCTGGCACGCGCGCGCCGCTGCACGCGTCGCTGCGTGTGCCGCTGCATGCGTCGCTGCATGCGCCGCGGTCTGCTCGGCTGCTTGTCCCACACGCGGCGACCCGCTCGGCCGATCGGCACGGGCACCGCGGGCGTCTAGAGTCGATCGGCTCGGCAACCCGACCCCCGGCCCTCACGGTGCGCTTCGCCTATCCCCGTCCCCAGCTCGAACGCGCCCACTGGCTGTCGCTCGACGGCCCCTGGCGTTTCCGGTTCGACCGCGAGCGTCGCTTCCAGCATCCCTCCGACGTCACGGACTGGCCGAGCCGCATCGAGGTGCCGTATCCGCCGGAGTCGCAGGCCAGCGGCATCGGTGAGCGCGGCTTCAATCCGGCGTGCTGGTACGAGCGCGAGTTCGAGATCCATGCCGAGGGCGGCCGCGTGCTGCTGCACTTCGGCGCGGTGGACTATGCCGCGCAGGTCTGGGTCAACGGCCTGCGCGTGGGCTCCCACGAGGGCGGGCACACGCCGTTCCGATTCGACGTCACCGCCGCGCTCGATGCATCAGGCCACCAGGTCGTCAGCGTGCTCGCCGAGGACGATCCCTCCGACCTCGGCAAGCCGCGCGGCAAGCAGGACTGGCAGCTCGAGCCGCATTCGCTCTGGTATCCGCGCACCACCGGCATCTGGCAGACCGTATGGGTCGAACGCGTCTCGCGCACCTACCTCGACAAGATCCGCTGGACGCCCCAGGTCGAGGGCTTCTCGATCGACTTCGAGGCGCGGATCGTCGGCGACCCGGCCGAGGAGCTGTCGATCGAGGTGGTGCTGCGGCACGGCGAGCGGCTGCTCGCCTCCGACCGCTACCGCGTCATCGATCGCGAGGTCGACCGCCGCATCGTGCTGTCGGACCCCGGCATCGACGACTTCCGCAACGAGCTGCTCTGGAGCCCGGAGCGCCCGACGCTGCTCGACGCCACGGTGACGCTGCTGCGCGGCACCGAACGGATCGACGAGGCACGCTCCTATGTCGGTCTGCGCTCGTTCACCATCCTGCGCGACCGGCTGATGCTCAACGGCCGGCCGTATTTCCTGCGGATGGTGCTCGACCAGGGCTACTGGCCCGACACGCTGCTCGCGCCGCCCGATGACGATGCACTGCGCCGCGACGTCGAGCTCGCCAAGGCGATGGGCTTCAACGGCGTGCGCAAGCACCAGAAGATCGAGCATCCGCGCTACCTGTACTGGGCCGACCGGCTGGGCCTGCTGGTCTGGGGCGAGATGCCGTCGGCGTACCGGTTCACCCGGACCGCGATCCGGCGCACCGTGCGCGAATGGACCGAGGCGATCGAGCGCGACTACAGCCATCCGTGCCTGGTCGTCTGGGTGCCGTTCAACGAGTCCTGGGGCGTGCCCGAGCTCAATGCGGTCCGCGAGCAGCGCCATGCCGTGGAGGCGCTGTACCACCTGACCAAGACCCTCGATCCGCATCGGCCGGTGGTCGGCAACGACGGCTGGGAGGCGAGCGCGACCGACATCATCGGCATCCACGACTACGACGCCGACCCGGAGGCGATCCGCCAGCGCTACGGGGGCGACGCGACGCAGCTCTTCGACCGGCGTCGGCCCGGCGGTCGCGTGCTGACCCTCGACGGCTATCCGCACCGCGGCCAGCCGATCATGCTGACCGAGTTCGGCGGCATCGCCTACCCGAAATGCCCGGCACCCGGTGTCACGCAGAGCTGGGGCTATTCGATGGTCCAGGACGATGCGGCCTTCGGCGAGCGCTATCGGGGCCTGCTCGACGTGGTCGCGCACACGACGCTGTTCTCGGGCTTCTGCTACACGCAGTTCGCCGACACCTTCCAGGAGGCCAACGGCCTGCTGTGCGCAGACCGCAGCCCGAAGATCCCGCTCGCCACCATCGCGCAGGCCACGGGCCTGACGCGGACCTACATCCCCGGGGTGGTCTAGTGCCCGCGGCCTTCTCGCTGCGGCTGCGCAAGACCGACGGTCGCGCGCTGACGCTCTACGCCCGCGCGCCCTTCGAGGCGCCCGCGACACCTGCGCCGAGCCCCTCGTCCGAGGTCATCGATGCCAACCCGCACCTGCGCTGGCACCCGCTGCGCGGCGAGTGGGTGACCTATGCGGCCTACCGTCAGCACCGGACCTTCCTGCCGCCGCCCGAATGGAACCCGCTGGCACCCACGCGCGACCCCGCGCGTCCGACCGAGCTGCCCGCCGGCGACTGGGAGGTGGCGGTCTTCGACAACCGGTATCCGTCGCTGGCAGCCGGTGCACACGATGCGCCCGTCTCGATCGTGCCGACCGCGCCGGCCACCGGCGCCTGCGAGGTGGTGGTGTTCGGTCAGGACCCGCTCGAGGCGCTGGGGGCGATGCCGCTGGCGCGGATCGGCCTCGTGCTGCAGGTGCTCGGCGAGCGCTGCCGGGAGCTGGCTGCGCGGCCCGGCATCGCCTGGGTGCTGCCGTTCGAGAACCGCGGCGCCGAGGTCGGCGTGACGCTCCACCATCCGCACGGACAGATCTACGCGTATCCGGTGGTGCCGCCGGTCGCGGCGCGGATGGCGGCGGTGGCGCGCGAGCATGCGCTGCGCCACGGGCGCGGGCCGCTGACCGACCTGATCGGGCGCGAACTCGCCGACGGGGCGCGGCTGCTCTATCGGGGCCCGCACGCGCTCGCGTTCGTGCCTGCCTGCGCGCGCTACCCCTACGAGATCTGGGTCGCGCCGATCGAGCCGGTGGCCTCGCTCGAGTCGCTCGACGACGCGCAGCGCGAGGACCTCGCCCGTGCGCTCAAGACGGCGCTGCGCAAGCTCGATCGCCTGTGGGATCGGCCCAGCCCCTACCTGATGGCCTGGTATGCCGCGCCGTCCGGCGGCAGCCCGGGCTGGCACCTGCATGCCCAGATCTGGCCGCCGCACCGTAGCCGCGACCGGCTCAAGTACCTGGCCGGGACCGAGCTGGCAGCAGGCCTGTTCGCGATGGATGCGCTGCCCGAGGACAGTGCCCGTGCGCTGCAGGCGGTCGACGTCTCGGCGGAGCTGGCATGAACGGCGACGGCGGTGGTGCGACACCCGCCGGGGCACGCGCACCCACGCCCTCGCCGACGGCGGGCGGCGACCCGGTGGCCGACGGGCCTCGCGGCTTCGCGGCGGCCTTCGGTCACGCACCGCAGGCCGGCGCCGATGCGCCCGGCCGCGTGAACCTCCTGGGCGAGCACACCGACTACAACGACGGCTACGTGCTGCCGACGGCGACGCCGCAGCGCACCCGGGTCGACCTCGCGCGGTGGGCGGGCCCGGGATTCCGGCTGCATGCCGCCGAGTACGGCACGACCGCGGACTTCGGCATCACCGAACCGCCGCCCGAGCACCACGCCCGCTACGTCTACGGCTGTCTGCGCGAACTCGTCGCGCACGGCGTCGTGCTGCCGCCGCTCGAGCTGCACCTGCGCTCGTCGGTGCCGATCGGCGTCGGCCTGTCGTCGAGCGCAGCGCTCGAGGTCGCGACCCTGAGGGCCGTCAGGGCCCTGCTCGGCATCGAGCTCGACGACGTCGCGATCGCGCGGATGGCGCAGCGCGCCGAGATCGCCTATGCGGGCGTGCAATGCGGGATCATGGACCAGATGGCCTCGAGCCTCGCGGACCCCGGCCACATGCTGTTCCTCGACACCCGAAGCCTCGCGCGGCGGCTGCTGCCCCTGCCGGCCGGCGGCGCGATGCTGGTGCTCGACTCGGGCCTGCCGCGCCGTCTCGCCGACAGCGGCTACAACACGCGCCGCGAGGAGTGCCGGGCGGCCGCCCGGCTGCTCGGCGTGGCGGCGCTGCGCGATGTCGTGGACCGCAGCGCCCTCGAAGCGCTGCCCGAGCCGCTGCGCGCGCGCGCCCGTCACGTCGTCACCGAGAACGCACGGGTGCTCGAGGCCGCGAGCGGTGCCGATGCGGTGCGCTTCGGCGTGCTGATGAACGCCTCGCATGCGAGCCTGCGCGACGACTACCAGGTCTCGGTGCCGGCGCTCGACGCCCTGGTGGCGCTGCTGCAGTCGCATCCCGACGTGCACGGCGCGCGCCTCACCGGCGCGGGCTTCGGC
>CAIUGQ010000713.1 GCA_903898725.1 uncultured Burkholderiales bacterium
CGATCCTGCCGAACCTCGGCGGTTCACTGCCGAACGATGCCTTCTCCGAGCGCCTCGGTCTGCCGACCGTCTGGGTGCCGCACTCCTACGCGGGCTGCTCGCAGCATGCCCCGAACGAGCACCTGCTGGCGCCGGTGGCCCGCGAGGCGCTGCGCCTGATGGCGGGTCTCTACTGGGACCTCGGCGAGCCGGGCACGCCGCCGCCCGGTTGACTACCCGAAGTCGAGGTCGATCTGGCGTGCGGGCGGGGGGCGTGACTCGTCCCCGGCCTCCAGGCTGCTGGCCCGCACGCCGAGCAGCCGGATCGGACGGCTCAGATCGGCCCGCTTCAGGCAGGTCCCGGCCGCGCGCCTGAGCGCCGCGGCATCGACCACCGCCTCCGGCAGCGTGGCGTCGCGGGTGACGGTCCTGAAGTCGTCGAACCTCAGCTTGATGCCCACCGTGCGGGCAACGACGCCCTTGCGGCTCAGATCCGCCGCCAGCTGCTCGCACAGGCGCGTGAAGACCTCGCCGAGCTCGATGCGGTCGCGCGAGGCGTGGAGGTTGCGCTCGAACGTGGTCTCGCGGCTGATCGAGACCGGCTCGCGGTGGGTGACGAGCGGCCGCTCGTCGAGGCCGTGCGAGGCGTCGTGCAGCCACTGCCCGTAGGCCCGGCCGAAGTGCTCGACCAGCCAGTCGCGCTCGCGGGCCGCGAGCTCGCCGATAGTCGTGATGCCGTGCGAGGCCAGCTTCTCGGCCGCCTTCGGTCCGATGCCGTTGATGCGGCGCGCGGGCAGCGGCCAGACCCGGGTGGCCAGGTCGTCCAGGGTCAGCACGGTGATGCCGTCGGGCTTGTCCATGTCCGAACACAGCTTGGCGAGCAGCTTGTTCGGTGCGATGCCGACCGAGCAGGTCAGGCCGGTGGCCTCGAGCACCGCGGCCTTCATGCGCGCTGCGACAGTCCGCGAGTCGTCGGCGAGCTCGGTGACGTCCGCATAGAGCTCGTCGATCCCGATGTCCTGGATCACCCGGCTGATCGTGCGGACCGCGTCCTTGAAGAGGCGCGAATGGCGCCGGTAGAGCTCGAAGTTCACCGGCAGCAGCACGGCGTCTGGGGCGAGCCGCGCCGCCTTCATCGTCGGCATGCCGGAATGCACGCCCAACGCGCGCGCCTCGTAGGTGGCCGTGGTCAGCACGCCTCGGCCCGCGTAGTCGCGCAGCCGCGCGAACTCGCGGGTGCCGTCGGGCCTCAGGCGCGGCGAGTCGGTGCGTCGACCGGCGACCACCATCGGCTGCCCGCGCAGTTCCGGGTACTGCGACAGCTCGCACGACGCGAAGAACGCATCCATGTCGAGATGCGCGATGCGGCGCGGGGGAGGGAGCCTGGCGTCGGAGAGGGTCACGATCGGGGTCGGGCAGCGGTGCCCATGATGCCCGAACGGCCGGGCCGTCCGGACGGGGTCGCGCCCGACTTGCGGCACACTGCGGATCGGGACGACACGACGGGTACGGGAGGAGCGGCATGCAGGATCTGTTGGCGGGACGCGGGGCGATCGTGACGGGCGGTGCGCGGGGCATCGGGCTCGCGGTCGCGCAGACCCTCGGTCTGCTCGGGGCACGGGTGCTGATCGTCGACAACGGCGCGGCGCTCGACGGGGGACCCGAGGACCCGGCGGTGACCGAGCTCGCGACGATGCGTGTGCCCGGGGCGATCGGCCTGGCGCTCGACATCGGCGCCGAAGGGGCTGCCGAGGCGGCCGTGGCCGCCGCGCTCGAGGCCTTCGGCGCGGTCGACCTCGTCGTCAACAACGCCGCGATCGAGGCCGATGCGCCCGTCGGCGAAGGCTCGCGGGCCGACTTCGAGCGGATGCTGCGGACCAACCTGGTCGGGCCGTATGCGATGGCCGCCGCCGCCGTCGGCGCGATGCGCGCGCAGGTGCGGGGCGGGCGCCGCCCGGGCGCGATCGTCAACGTCGCCTCGGCGGTCGGACTGTACGGACGGGCCGGGCGCGGCGGCGAGGCCGCGAGCAAGGCCGGGCTCCTCGGCCTGACCCGCACGCTGGCCCTGGAGCTCGAGGACGCGCGGATCGCGTGCAACGCGATCGTGCCGTTCGCCGGCACGCGCGCACTGCGCGCGGTGCCGGGCGAGTCGGCGGCGCTGGCCGCCTGGCGCGGGCTGAACGCGCCGCTGGCGGCCAGCCACGTCGCCAACCTCGTCGCGTTCCTGGCCGCCCCGCAGGCAGCCGGAATCAGCGGGCAGCTGCTCGGCGTCCGCGGTCTGGAGGTGTTCGCCTGGACGCAGGCGCGGCCGGCCGCCTCGTGCTTCCAGCCTCGTGCCTTCGATGCGGACGAGTTCGCCAACGCGATCGGAGCGCTGCGGCGCGATTTCGTCGAACTCGCCGACGATGTCGACGCGTTCGGCCACGATCCCGTCGGCTGAGCGCACGGCACGGCGTGGCTCGACGGCGCCGCGCGGCGTCGACACCTGTCGCGAATCCCGCTACGCTGCCCGTTTGAAGCAGGAGGGTCAGTGATGCCGACCGATGCCGGATCTCCACGGCACATCCGCCTGACCTCGCATCCGGCACCCGGTTCGTCGCCGGTCCCGCCGCTGCGCTGGGGGGCGCCCGACGCCGCCGAACGCGGGCCGATCATCGGCACCACCACCAGCCGGCTGCATCGCAACGTCGTCGGCACCCACTCGGGCTCGTACGGCGTGTATCGGGCGCTCGCGGTCGCGGCCGGCTCGCTCAACCGGCAGCACCGCGCCGACCTGACCGACACCGCGCCCACCGACACGATCGGCCCGTACCCGCAGTGGACCGAGGCCGAGCGGATCGTGTCGATCGACCCGTGGGGGGCCATGGTCGCCGACGCCTTCGGGCCGCTGATCGAGGCCGGCATCGACATCCGGCCGTCGATCGCGGTGACGAAGGCCCACATCGACATGCCCGAGATCCGCACGGCGATCGCCTTCCAGCGGCTCGTGCCTGATGGTCGCGTGCTGCTGGAGAACGGCTCGGCGGTGGTCACGAAGGCCGCGATCGAACCGGTCTGGTGGCTGCCCGGCGTCGCCAAGCGCTTCGGATGCAGCGAAGCCGACCTGCGGCGGGCGCTCTTCGAGGAAACCGGGGGCATGTACCCCGAACTGGTCACGCGCACCGACCTCGAGGTCTTCCTGCCGCCGATCGGCGGCCAGACCGTCTACGTCTTCGGCGATCCGGACGACCTCGCCAACCCGGAGGTGCCCCTGACCGCACGGGTCCACGACGAGTGCAACGGGTCCGACGTGTTCGGATCGGACATCTGCACCTGCCGTCCCTACCTGACCCATGCGATCGAGGAATGCATCCGCGGGGCGCAACAGGGCGGGGTCGGGCTGGTCTCCTACAGCCGCAAGGAGGGCCGCGCGCTCGGCGAGGTCACCAAGTTCCTGGTCTACAACGCGCGCAAGCGCCAGGTCGGCGGCGACTCGGCCGACAAGTACTTCCTGCGGACCGAGTGCGTCGCAGGCGTGCAGGACATGCGCTTCCAGGAGCTGATGCCCGATGTGCTGCACTGGCTCGGCGTGCGCCGCATCCACCGCCTGGTGTCGATGAGCAACCTGAAGTTCGACGCCATCGTGGGGTCGGGCATCGCCGTCGACGAGCGCATCCCGATCCCGGATGCGCTGATCCCTGCCGATGCGCAGGTCGAGATGCAGGCGAAGATGGCGGCCGGCTACTTCACCGAGGGCGCTGCGCCCGACGCGGACGCCCTGTCGACGACCAAGGGCCGCGGCCTGTGAGTGCTGCGGACGCACTGCTGTCGACGGTGGCGGTCCGCGAGCGCTGTGCCCGGATCCTGGACGCGGCGCAGGCCGGTCGGACCTCGGGCTTCGCGGTGGTCCCGGAACGGCTCGAGGCCGCCGCCGACCGGGTCGCCGCGACCACACGCCGTCGCTACCCCTCTCTCGACGTGCCGTACCACAGCCGGTGGCGTCACTTCGAGGCGGGCGGCGTCGATCGCGTGGCTGCGATGGAGGCCGCCGATGGGGAGACCGATGCGGTGGCACGTGCGCGCGCCCGCATCGACCTTGCCGTGGTCTCGGTGCTGCTCGATGCCGGCGCCGGCGCCGCCTGGCGATTCACGGACCGCGTCACGGACACCGTGCTCGGCCGCTCCGAAGGACTCGGCATCGCGAGTCTGCGCGCCTTCGAGGCCGGGCTGTTCTCCTCGGATCCGCGCCGCCCCCACCAGGCGGATGCGGCCGGGCTCGCCCGCATCGACGCCGCCGCGCTCGGCGCGGCCTTCCAGGTGGGCGCAGGCAACCCGCTGGTCGGGCTGGACGGTCGGGTCGCGCTGCTGCGACGCCTGGGCGAGGCGCTGGCCGCCCAGCCGGCGATGTTCGGTGCCACCGGTCGTCCGGGCGGGCTGTTCGACGCGCTGTGCGAGGCCGGGTCCACGCAGGTCGCGGCACACGACATCCTGCTCGCCCTGCTGCGCGGACTCGGCGGCATCTGGCCGCAGGGCGCGCGCATCGGCGGGCTCGCGGTGGGGGACGTCTGGCGGCACCCGCATGCGGGCGGGCAGGGCGAGACCGCCGGCTGGGTGCCCTTCCACAAGCTGTCGCAGTGGCTGACCTACTCGCTGCTCGAACCCTTCGAGTCGGCGGGCGTGCGCGTCGCCGGACTGGACGCGCTGACCGGACTCGCCGAGTACCGCAACGGCGGGCTGTTCGTCGATGCCGGCGTGCTCGTGCCGCGCGATCCGCGCGTCTTCGCCGCGCCCCTGCCGCCGGGTGCCGAGGCGATCGTCGAGTGGCGCGCGCTGACCGTCGCGCTGATCGACCTGCTCGCGCCCAAGGTCCGCGCCCGGCTCGGCACCGACGCGACGCGCATGCCGCTGGCGGCGGTGCTCGAGGGCGGCACCTGGGCCGCCGGCCGCGAACTCGCCGCGGTGCGCCCGGGTGGCGAGCCGCCGATCGCCGTCGCCAGCGACGGCACCGTGTTCTGAACCGCCCCGAGGACCTCATGGCCGCCGACGTGCATGTGATCGACCACCCGCTGGTGCAGCACAAGCTGACGCTGCTGCGCCGCAAGGAGACCAGCACCAACAGCTTCCGGCGCCTGCTGTCGGAGCTGTCGATGCTGCTCGCCTACGAGGTCACCCGCGACATGCCGATGCACGAGGTCGAGATCGAGACGCCACTCGAGCCGATGCGATCGCGGCTGATCGATGGCAAGAAGACCGTGTTCGTGTCCATCCTGCGCGCCGGGGCCGGCATCCTCGACGGCATGCTGCAGGTGATCCCGGGCGCCCGGATCGCGCACATCGGCCTGTATCGCGACCCGAAGACGCTGGTCGCCGTCGAGTACTACTTCAAGGTGCCCGCCGACATGGACGGCCGCGACGCGATCGTCGTGGATCCGATGCTGGCGACCGGCAACTCGGCGGTCGCCGCGGTCGACCGGATCAAGGAGACCGGCCCGCGCTCGATCCGCTTCGTCTGCCTGCTGGCCGCGCCCGAGGGCCTCGCGCACTTTCGCGCCGCCCA
>CAIUGQ010000714.1 GCA_903898725.1 uncultured Burkholderiales bacterium
CCGCCCGGTCTGGGCGGCGAGGGCGCGGTCGGCCCGGACGGCGCGCCCGCGCCGGACGCCACCTCGATGCGCGTGCGCGACTACGCCGCCTACGGCGTGATGCGCGCGCCGCTCGCGCTGCTCGAGCTGCCGCTGTTCGTGCTGCTGCCGACCTTCTATGCCGAGCACCTCGGCGTCGACCTGACGGTCATCGGCGCGGTGCTGTTCCTCACCCGGCTGATCGACGCCGTGATCGACCCGGGCGTGGGCATCGCCCTCGATCGCCGCAGCGCGCGCGACACCTACCGCCGCGCGATCCTGGTCGCGCTGCCGCTGCTGGCGATCGGCTTCGCCGCGATCTTCCTGCCGCCGCCCGGCGTGTCCCTGCCCGCCTGGCTGGCCGTCTCGTCGGTGGTCACCTACCTCGCCTACTCGGTGGTCTCGATCGCCTACCAGGCGTGGGGGGCGCGCCTGGGCAACGGCCCGATCGAGCGGATCCGCGTCACCGCGAGCCGCGAAGGCTTCGGGCTGCTCGGCGTGCTGCTGTCCGCCAGCCTGCTGATGCCCGATCGCGCGGGCTGGCTGGTGCTGCTCTTCGTGTTCGGCGCGGTGGTCGCGGCGCTCGCGATCATGCGCGCGCCGCTGCCCCCCGCGCGCCCCGTGCCGGCCGGCCCCGCGGTACCGATCCGGGCCCAACTCGTGTCGACCTGGCGCGAGGTCTCGGGCAGCCAGCCGTTCCGCTGGATGCTGGCCGCCTTCATGGTCAACGGCATCGCCACGGCGATCCCGGCGACGCTGGTGCTGTTCTATGTCGGCGACGTGCTGCAGACCCCCGAGCGGGCGCCGCTGTACCTGATCGCCTACTTCCTCGCCGCCGCGGTCGGCATGCCGGCCTGGGTCCGCATCGCCCGCGTGGCGGGCCTGCGCAACGCCTGGCTGTTCGGCATGGCGCTGGCGGTGTTCGCCTTCGTCTGGGCCTTCGGCCTGCGGGCCGGCGACGGCGCGGCCTTCCTGGCGGTCTGCGTGGTCACCGGCTTCGCGCTCGGGGCCGACCTCGCCATCCCGCCGGCGCTGCTCGCCACGGTGCTGGCCGCCGACGACGGACCCCGCCGCAGCGACGGCGCGTTCTTTGGCGTCTGGAGCCTCGCCACCAAGATCAACCTCGCCGCCGCCGCGGGGCTCGCCCTGCCGGTGCTCGATGCACTCGGCTACCAGCCGGGCGTGTCGGGCGGCACCACCGTCGCGCTGTCTGCGACGTACGCGCTGCTGCCCAGCGCCCTGAAGCTGGTCTCCGGACTGGTGCTGCTGCTGGCACCGCTGCCGCCGGACGACCGCCCCGTCGAGGCTCCCCGATGAACGTCCCCACCGCCCTCCTGACCCGCCCGGTCAGCGCCCGCCTGCCGCTGCCCCCGGCGCATCCCGCGCGACGCGTCGCCCTCGGGGGTCTCGCCGGCGGTCTCGCGCTCGTCGCCGGCTGTGCCGGGGTCGACCCCGGCACCTACCGGTCCGAGAAGCCGGTCCTCGACCTGCGCACCTACTTCGACGGCGACATCGACGCCTGGGGCGTGTTCCAGGACCGCTCGGGGCAGGTGGTGCGGCGCTTCACCGTGAAGATGAAGTGCTCGTGGGTCGGTGACACCGGCACGCTCGACGAGGACTTCACCTACTCCGACGGCAAGAAGGAAAAGCGCATCTGGACGGTGCGCCGCCAGCCGGAAGGCCGCTGGATCGGCACCGCGGCCGACGTGGTCGGCGAGGCCCGCGGCGTGTCCTCGGGCAATGCGCTGAACTGGCGCTACACGCTCGCGCTGAACGTCGACGGCACCGTCTGGAACGTCGACTTCGACGACTGGATGTACCTGGTCGACGAGCGCGTGATGCTCAATCGCGCGACGATGAGCAAGTTCGGCATCCGCCTCGGCGAGGTGCTGCTGTCGTTCACCAAGCGATGAGTCCCGACGCCGTGGGTTCGCGCTTCGTCCCGGTCGAGCCGAAGGTCGGCGCCCCCCGGCTGTTCGGTCCGCTCAACCCGACCGTCGCCAGCTGGACCGGGCGACGCGTCTGGGTGGTCGGCGCCTCGAGCGGCATCGGCGCCGAACTCGCGCGCGCGCTGCTCGCCCGCGGCGCGCGGGTCGCGGTGTCGGCGCGCCGGGCCGAGGCGCTGCGCGAGGTGGTGGGGTCGGGGGGTGTCGCACCGGCCGAGATCGTGCCGCTCGACGTCAACGACGCCACCGCGGTGGCCGCCGCCTGCGAGTCGCTGCAGGCCCGCTGGGGCGGGATCGACCTCGTGCTCTGGGTCGCGGGCACCTACCAGCCGATGCGCGCCCAGGACTTCGAGCTCGAGGCCGCACGCCGCATGCTCGACACCAACCTGAACTCGGTGTTCGGCGGCCTGTCGGCGATCCTCCAGATGCTGATCGCGCAGGGGGCCGGCGGCCTCGCGCTCGTCTCCAGCGTCGCCGGCTACAGCGGGCTGCCGCACGCGCTGGTCTACGGGCCGACCAAGGCGGCGCTGATCAACCTCGCCGAATCGCTCTACCTGGACCTGCGCCCGGCGGGCATCGGCGTCTACCTGGTCAACCCCGGCTACGTCGACACGCCGGCGACCGCGACCAACGCCTATCCGATGCCCGCGCTGATCACCGCGCGCGAGGCCGCGCAAGCGACGCTGGCGGGCATCGAGGCCGGCCGCTTCGAGATCCACTACCCGAAGCGCTTCACCTCGTGGCTCAAGTTCGCGCGCCTGCTGCCCTACCGGCTGTACTTCGCGCTGGTGCGCAAGGTCACCGGACTGTGACGGCCGCGCCGCTCGCCCGGGTCGTCGCGTTCTACGAGTCGATCTCGCTCGCCGACGTCGCCCGCCTGGGCGATCTGTACACGGCCGACGCCTACTTCAAGGATCCGTTCAACGAGGTCCGCGGCGTACCGGCGATCTCGCGGATCTTCGAGCACATGTTCACGCAGGTCGACGCCCCGCGCTTCAAGGTCGGCGAGACCGTCGCCCAGGGGGACGCCGCCTTCCTGGTGTGGGA
>CAIUGQ010000715.1 GCA_903898725.1 uncultured Burkholderiales bacterium
GCGATGGTCTGCTGCAGAATCTGGTTGACCATGCGCTCGCCCGTCGATCGGGTGTTCTGAAATGCGTAGAGCCCGATCGAGGCGCCCCCACCGTTCTGCGAGACGGCATTGGCGGTCGCATAACCGATCGCGTCCTGCACCAGCGACAGCAGCACCGCCGCACCGATCCGGTCGCTCCAGCGGTTGTCGACGTAGCCGGGTAACCCCGCAGTGCCCAGCGCATCACTCGCTGGCGACGCCAGGTTGATCACCACGCCGTTCGGCGTCCTGACCCGCGTCCAGAGCAGGAACAGTCGGCGCTGTCCCTGGGCCATCGTCGCGACGTACTCGCCAGTCGCTTCCGAACCCCGCTCGAGCAGCAGCACCCGGCCGTTGTCGCTGTAGACGTCGGATGTGACGACGCACTCGGCCATCCCCGAGACCTCGTTGACGACCCGGGTCGCCAGCGAGCAGTCGATCGTGCGTCCCTTAGGCAGGATGAAGTTGCGGTCGCCCAGCAATGTCGCTTGAACCGGCGCGGTCGGGTCACCGCGCAGCAGTCCGCCGATTCGCCCCTGGGTGTCCGGCAGTTCCCCGCCCGACCTACCTGGCGAGGCGGCAGGCAGCACGCCGGCGCCGCCCTGCGCGAAGTGCGCCGGACGCCCGGACGGTTCAGCGTCGATCTCGGCGGGGGCCTGTGCGAGCTGGATAGGCAGTCTGGTGGGCGCGGGTCGGTCGACGGCGGCAGGCGCGCCCACAGGCAGCATCCCGGGCATCGCGCCCATCGCCGGCCCGAAGCCGGGCTGCGGTCCCCGCAGCGGGTCGAAGTTGCCCGCAGGACCGGCTGCGGCCGCTCGGACCCAGCTTGTCGCCCCATCCTTCGTGGGTACGATGATCTCGCCGCCGTAGCGGCTCGGCGCCGGTGGACCCGACTGCGTGGCAACCGGGATCGGTGCGGGGGCCGGGCCCGCCGGCGCTGCCGGCTCGGCCTTCTCGATGGCCGGAACCTTCGGGGGCTCGGCTGGATCGCTCGTGAACTGGCGGCGGCGGGAGACCAGCGCCGGCTTGTTCTCCGCCTTGGCGCTCTCTGCTGCGGCGGCCTGGCGTACCTTCTCCCGCTCGCGCCACTTCGCGACGCCGTACACCGAGCCCAAGGCGAGAAGCGCGAAGACTCCGACCACGAACGCTGCACGAGCTGCCGGATGTCCCGTCCGTCCGCCACGCGCGTTCACGGAGACGATCCCGGATGTCGCCTGACCCGGAGACGCAGTAGGACCCGGTGGCGGGGCCTGCGGCGGAAGCTGGTTGACGCTGGGTGAACTCATCGCACGGTCCTCCTGAGCTGCTCGCTCGTCGTACCCGCACGAGGCGGCACCCCCTCGGCATCGAAGGCGTCGTTCCACACGCCGATCACCGCCTTGCCCAGCCGCAGCACGAAGCGCCGGCTCATGCGCTGGACGACCGCGAGATCCCCATCCATGTGGTAATTCACCCGACCCTCCTCGCCATCAGCGGAGATGACGAAGATCGAGGGCACCTCGCGGTTGCCGGGGAACTGGAAGTAGGTGAAGCGGCCGTCATCGAAGACCAGGCTCGGCACGATGTCGTCGGCGCCTGAAAGCACCTGCATCGAGTACGACCAGTTGCGAGGCGTCGGCGGCTCTGGCGCCTGCGGTGTCCGGACTCGCGGCGCGGGCCCTCCTTGCACCGGCATCGACCCGGTGGCCAGCATCTGCGATACCGGCACGGCAAGCGGGTACTGGAAAATCACCCGGTACATCGGCTCGGCTGGCGTCGGTGGCTGCGCACCCCTTCCCTTGGGGGCGTCGGGCAGCACCCTGAACTCGATCGAGTAGTCCCGTCGGTCGGTGTGTAGTTCGAGGTTGTTGTGGGTGGCACCCTCCTTCGGCTTCACCCAGATCTGATTGGCGTCATGGTCGGCGCGTACGCACCACTCCAGCTCGGCTTTCGCGCAGTCGGCAGAAAAGCCGGTCGCCGCCATCCGGATCCGTTCGGTCGGTTCGAGCATCAGCCGAGTGACCACGCCACGGCGGACATGGATCACCGTCACCTCGTCACGGACGTACTCGACGTAGCGGACGCGCGCGTCGCGCTCGCCTGGGGTGGGAACGTCCGCCGCCCTGACCGCGAGGCCATCTACGATCGCAGGCGCGGCGAGCAGTGCGACCGTCAGGGCAAGCCGGATCCCGGAGAGCGGCATCAGCGGACTCCCTGCGTGGGGGCGTTGGCGATCTCCGCGTCGACCCGGTAGGTCGTCACCCGGAACCCGAGCGGGTTCTCGATGAGCTGCTTCTCCTTGCCGAACATCGAGCCGCGA
>CAIUGQ010000716.1 GCA_903898725.1 uncultured Burkholderiales bacterium
GGCGACATCGAGAGCATCGTGCTGCGCGAGTTCCAGGGCACGCCGGTCTACATCCGCGACGTGGCCGAGGTCCGGATCGGTTCGGCGGTGCGGGTCGGATCGGTCATCAAGAACGGCGTGACCGAGTCGGTGGGGGGCATCGTGATGATGATCCGCGCCGGCAACGCGAAGGAGGTGGTGGCGCGCATCAAGGAGCGGGTCGAGGAGATCAACTCGAAGGCGATGCTCCCCGGCGGTCTGAAGGTCGTGCCGTACTACGACCGCTCGGAACTCGTCGACGCCGCGCTCGCCACCGTGGTGAAGGTGCTGCTCGAAGGCGTGGTGCTGGTGGTGGTGGTGCTGCTGCTGTTCCTGGGCGACATCCGCTCCTCGCTGGTGGTGGTCGCCACGCTGGTGCTGACCCCGCTGCTGACCTTCCTCGCGATGAACCAGATCGGGCTGTCGGCGAACCTGATGTCGCTCGGCGGTCTGGCGATCGCGATCGGCCTGATGGTCGACGGCTCGGTGGTGGTGGTGGAGAACGCGTTCGCGCACCTGGCCCGCAAGGCCGGGTCGGGCGAATCGCGGATCCGGATCATCTACCACGCGGTGACGGAGGTGGCCACGCCGGTCATCTTCGGGGTGGGCGTGATCATCCTGGTGTTCCTGCCGCTGATGACGCTGACCGGCATGGAGGGCAAGATGTTCTCGCCGCTGGCGTTCACCATCGCCATCGCGCTCGCCATCTCGCTGGTGCTGTCGCTGACGCTCACGCCGGTGCTGTCCTCGTACCTGCTGAAGGTCAAGCCGCCCAAGCCGTCGAAGGCGGCGCCCGCCGTCGCCGGTGCGCACCCGGCCCAGGAGGCGGGCGGTGCGCACGGCAGCGCGCCGCACGACGAGGAGGCGCACGACACCTGGTTCGTCCGCATGCTCAAGAAGCCGTACCTCGCCCTGCTGCGGCAGGCCGTGGCCAACGCGCGCACGACCATCGCGGCGTCGCTGGTGGCGCTGGCGGCGGCGCTCTCGCTGCTGCCCCTGCTCGGCACCGCGTTCATCCCCGAGATGAAGGAGGGCTCCCTGGTACCGGGCATCAACCGAGTGCCGAACATCTCGCTGGAGGAGTCGATCCGGATGGAGATGGAGGCGATGCGCCTGGTGATGACGGTACCGGGCGTGAAGTCGGCGGTCTCCGGCCTCGGCCGCGGCGAGTCGCCGGCCGACCCGCAGGCCCAGAACGAGTCGACGCCGATCGTCTCGCTCAAGCCCCGTGAGGCGTGGCCCGCCGGCTGGACCCAGGACACCATCGCCGACGAGATCCGCAGCAAGCTCTCGACGCTGCCCGGCGTGCAGATCGTGATGGCGCAGCCGATCTCCGACCGGGTCGACGAGATGGTGACCGGCGTGCGGGCCGACATCGCGGTGAAGATCTTCGGCGACGACCTGCAGACGCTGAAGGCCACCGCCGACGAGATCGCCCGGGTCGCGGGCGGGATCCGCGGGGCCCAGGACCTGCGCGTCGAGCGCATCACCGGGCAGCAGTACCTGCAGATCTCGATCGACCGGCAGGCGATCGCACGGGCCGGCCTGAACGTCAGCGACCTGCACGAGGTGATCGAGATGGCGATCGGCGGCAAGGTCGCCACCGAGATCTACGAGGGCGAGCGCCGCTTCTCGGCGGCGGTGCGGCTGCCCGAGCGCTTTCGCGACGACGTCGAGGCGATCCGCGGGCTGGTCGTCACCGGCCGCAACGGCGCGCAGATCCCGCTCGCCCGCCTCGCGAAGATCGAGATCGCCGACGGCCCCGCGCAGATCAGCCGCGAGCTCGGCAAGCGGCGGGTGGTGGTCGGCATCAACGTCGCCGACCGCGACCTCGGCGGCTTCGTCGCCGAACTGCAGGCGGCGATCGCGAAGGACGTGCGGCTGCCGGAAGGCTATCGCCTGGAGTGGGGCGGGCAGTTCCAGAACATGGAGCGTGCGCTCGGCCATCTGTCGGTGATCATCCCGATCACCGTGGCGGCGATCTTCTTCCTGCTGTTCCTGCTGTTCCGCTCGGTCAAGACCGCGACGCTGATCATCCTGGTGCTGCCCTTCGCATCGCTCGGCGGCATCGTCGCGATGTTCTTCAGCGGCGAGTACCTGTCGGTGCCGGCCTCGGTCGGGTTCATCGCGCTGTGGGGCATCGCGGTGCTCAACGGGGTGGTGCTGGTCAGCTACATCCGCGACCTGCGGGCCGGCGGCATGGCGGTCGCCGAGGCCGTCATCGAGGGCGCGAAGCTGCGCTTCCGCCCGGTGATGATGACCGCCACCGTCGCCGCGCTCGCGCTGATCCCGTTCCTCTTCGCGACCGGACCGGGCTCGGAGGTGCAGCGCCCGCTGGCGATCGTGGTGATCGGCGGCCTGATCAGCTGCACGCTGCTGACGCTGGTCGTGCTGCCGGCGATCTACCGGTGGTTCGACGACGTGCGAACGGAGGAGGTATGACGATGACCCACATCGACGCCGGGGAGGGCATGCGATGAAGGAGATCAAGGCGGTGATCGGGACGCAGAAGCTCGCGTCCCTCCATGAATCGCTGCGCGCGATTCCCGGGTTTCCCGGAATGACCGTGTCGAAGGCGGAACGCTACGGGCGGGCGGGGGGCGGCGGCGGGCGCCACACCATCCGCGAGGAGCTGACCGACCACGTGGCCCGCTATCGGGTCGAGATGGTGGTGCCCGAAGAGACGGCGGGCGCCCTCTACGACGCGGTCGTGGCCTGCCTGTCGACCGGGGCGCCGGGCGACAGCGTGGTCTGGATCACCGACGTCGAGCGGGCGTCGTTCGTGCACAAGACCCGCTAGCGCAGCGCCGCGGCAGGGCCCGGCACCCGGGGGGGCCGGGCCCGTGTCCGTCAGAGGATGCGGCCGTACCAGGCGACCGACAGCGCGGCGCCCAGCAGCGCGAGGAACGCCGCGCCCGCGGCGAAGAAGGCACCGACCTCGAACTCCTTCTTCTCCATCACGAACCGGCTGCTCATCGTCTTGTAGATGCGATTGAGCTCGGTCGCGCTGTCGGCCAGGAAGTACTCGCCGCGCGTGAGGTCGGCGACGGTCTTCAGCCCGCTCTCGTCGAGCGCGACGCGCATCGACCAGCCATCGGTGCGCAGCACCTCGCCCTTGGCGGTACCGATGCCGACCGTATAGACCCGCACGCCCCGCTCGGCCGCGAGCCGGGCTGCGGCGACCGGATCCGGCCCGGTGGTCGACTGACCGTCGGACAGCAGCACGATCACCGCCGAGTCGAAGGAGCCGGCCGGAACCGGCTCGAAGGGCTTGGCCTGGGGGGCGCCCGGCACGGGCCCCGGACCCGAGCGGGCGGCATCGCGCCGCTGCTCGCGGTTGCCGTCGGCGCCGCCCTCGCGGCGTCCGACCATCCGCAGGTCGATGCCGGCGCCGGGGAAGAGGGTCGCGAGCGAGACGACGATCGCGCTGCCGATCGCGGTGCCGCGCTGCGGCTGCAGCCGATCGATCGCCTGCGCGATGTCCTCGCGGTTCTCGGTCGGCGGCTGCACCAGCGAGGCGATGCCCGCGAAGGTGACGATGCCGATGCGGGTGCTGCGCGGCTGCGCATCGACGAAGGCCTTGGCCGCGGCCTGCGTGGCGGCGAGCCGGTTCGGCTTGACGTCGGTCGCACGCATGCTGCCCGAGACGTCGATCGCGAGGATCACTGTCTCGTGCTGTGCGGGCAGCGTGACCACGGCCGCCGGCCGCCCGACCGACACCAGCAGCAGCGCGATCGCCAGCAGGAACAGCGCCGGCGGCAGGTGACGCCAGCGGCCGCGACCGGGCCCCGCCGACATCGAGAGCCCGCCGAGCGTGCCGAGCGAGGCGCCGCGCCGGCGCGTCCAGGCGATGTAGGCGGCCGCCAGCAGCGGCACGGCGAGCAGCGCCCAGAGCATCTGCGGCCAGACGAAGGTCACGTCGGCCTCCCGGTGGGCGACAGGTGCGAGGGCAGGCTGCCGCCGGACAGGCGGCTGCGCTGCTTGCGCAGGTCGGCGAAGCGCATGATCGCGCCGGCCAGCGGATCGGCGGTCGACACCTCGAGCGTGTCGACGCCGGCCTGGGCGAGCGAGCGGCGCAGCGACACCTCGCGGCGTGCGGCCGCCTCGGCGAAGCGCCGGCGGAACCCGCTGTCATGGGTGTCGACGAAGAGCTGCTCGCCGGTCTCGGCGTCCTGCATCGTGACCAGCCCCAGGTCGGGCAGGCTGGACTCGAGCGGATCGTGCACGCGGATGGCCACCACCTCGTGGCGCTGCGCGAGCCGCGCGAGCGGGCGCTCCCAGCCCGGTTCGCTGATGAAGTCCGACACCACGAAGACCAGCGACCGGCGCCGGACGGCCTCGGCGGCCGCCCCCAGCAGCACGCCCAGCTCGGTGCCGCGCGCGGCGAGCGGCACGCCCTCGGGGCGCTGCTCGATGCGCGACAGGATGTGCAGCAGGTGGCGACGTCCGGTGCGGGCCGGGATCACCGTGTCGACGCGATCACCGTAGACCATCGATCCGACCGCGTTGCCGTGCCGGGTCAGCAGGCGCGCCACCACGCCGACGAACTCGGTCGCGACCATCCGCTTGGTGCGCTCGCCGGAGCCGAAGCCGACCGAGCCGCTCAGGTCGACCAGGAACCAGGCCGACACCTCGCGATCCTCGTGGTACTCGCGCACGTACGGCGTCTGCAGGCGTGCGGTGACGTTCCAGTCGATGCGCCGCACGTCGTCGTGGTACTGGTACTCGCGCAGGTCGGCGAGGTCCAGTCCGAAGCCTCGGAACAGGGTCCGGTAGTCGCCGTGCAGCTGGCCGTCGAGCCGACGGATCACCGTCCACTCGAGGCGGCGCAGCAGCGCCTCAGGGTCGCGCGTCGACGTCGACATGGGTCTGCAGCGGACGGGCCGGCTGCGGCACCGCCTGCATGATGCGCTGGACGATCCGATCGGCCGACAGGCCCTCGGCGAGCGCCTCGTAGGACAGCACGAGGCGGTGGCGCAGCACGTCGGGGGCGATGTCGGCGACGTCCTCGGGCAGCGCGTAGCGGCGCCCGCGCAGGAAGGCGAGGGCGCGCGCGCCCTCGACCAGGGCGATCGAGGCGCGCGGACTCGCGCCGTAGGTGAGGAACTTGCCGAGGTCGCCGAGCCCGTGGCGGGCCGGATCGCGGGTGGCCGAGACGAGCCGCACCGCGTACTGCATCAGCGACGGGTCGACGTAGCCGCGCCGGCATTCGCGCTGCAGCACGCTCAGCTGCTCGGTGCTCGCCACCGAGGAGACGCTCACCGGGGCGCCGGTGACCCGCTCGACGATCACGAACTCCTCGTCCTCGCTCGGATAGCCGACCAGCACCTTCATCATGAACCGGTCGACCTGCGCCTCGGGCAGCGGGTAGGTGCCCTCGGTCTCGATCGGGTTCTGCGTCGCCATCACCAGGAACGGATCGGGCACGTGGTGGGTCTCGCCGGCGATCGTCACCTGGCGCTCCTGCATCACCTCGAGCAGCGCGCTCTGCACCTTCGCGGGCGCACGGTTGATCTCGTCGGCGAGGAGCAGGTTGGTGAACACCGGTCCGAGCGAGGTGCTGAACTCGCCGGTCTTCTGGCTGTACATCCGCGTGCCGACCAGGTCGGAGGGCACGAGGTCGGGCGTGAACTGGATCCGCTTGAACTGGCCGCGCACGGTCGTGGCCAGGGTCTTGACCGTCAGGGTCTTGGCCAGGCCGGGCACGCCCTCGACCAGCAGGTGACCCTGCGCGAGGATCGCGACCAGCACCCGTTCGAGGAAGTGGTCCTGGCCGACGACGACCTTCTTCACCTCGAACAGGATGCGCTCCATCAGCGCGGAGACCTCGTTGCCGGTCGTCGGGGTGTCGTTCATGCGGGCTGCCTCGGTATGGCGGAAGTCGGAATGGGGGGCGTCAGAAGGGCGACATGCCGGCGCCCGCGGCCGCGCTCTCGATCGGCACGGCGAAGCCGATGCCGACGAACACGCGCTGCTCGGTCGGGTTGAGCACCGCGGTGACGATGCCGATCACCTCGCCCTCGGGCGTCACCAGCGGCCCGCCCGAACTGCCGGGGTTCGCCGCCGCGTCGAACTGGATCAGGTTCGTCAGCTGCCGCTGCCCCTCCGGGGAGCGGAACTCGCGCTTGAGGCCCGAGACCACCCCGGAGGTGACCGAGGGCCCGATGCCGAACGGGAAGCCGGCGGCGACGACCACGTCGCCGGGGCGCACGTCGGCGGTGGACTTGAGCGTGGCGGGCACGAGGTCGTCGGGCAGCGTCCGGGCCTGCAGCACCGCCAGATCCTGTTCGGGCTGCGCCTTCACGACCACCGCATCCGACTCCAGGCCGTCGGCGAACACGACCTTGATCGAGTCGGCGCCGGCGACGACGTGCAGGTTGGTGAGGATCAGGCCGGTCTCGACGACGACCACGCCGCTGCCCACGCCGATGTCCTCGCCGGGGGCGCCGTCCTTGCCGGCGGGGCCGATCCGGCGGACCCGCACGAGGGAGGGGCGGATGATCTCCCAGGCCTTGGCCGCCTGGGACGGCAGCGGCTGGGTGTCGAGGGTGCGCAGCACTGCCGCGTCGATGTCCTCCTGGGTGAGGGCCCGCGGCGGGGGGTACAGGCCGCGCTGCAGCGCCACGCCGGCCAGCGCGGCCAGCACGCCCAGCACCACGAGGAGCGGTCGCTCGGTGCGCGACAGCAGGCCGCGCAGCCGGGCGAATCGCCGCGGCTTGCCTTCGGACCGGTCGGGCTGGGCGGGCGCCGCAGCGGCCGGCCGGCCAGCGGCGCCGTGGGGCCGCTCCCAGGGAGACGGGGCGCGCACGGCGCCTGCGGTACCCCGCTCGGGCCGGCGCTCCGGTGCCGCGGCAGCCCGGGCAGCGCCTGATGCGGACGGGTCGATGCCGGGCGTTGCCTCCGGCGAGCGGCTGTAGAGCGCGCGGCGAGCCATGTCAGCCCCCGGCACCGGCGACAGCCGCCCGACGGCGCCCTGCCGGGTCTGCGTCGCACATGCCGCCTGCGATCAAGGGAACTCCAGCAGAGAGGGAGTGGGGGGAGCGAGAGGTTCGAGGGGAACCGTATCACGCACGCCGGCGAGGGTAAACCGTGGGGACGCCGTCATCGGGGGCTCCCCGCCATGGCCGTCCGTCGGCGGACGGGACGCCTGGCGTGCATGGCGTCCCGCCGGCGTGCTCGGCGAACGCGCGACACTGCCCGCGCCGCTGGGCCGCCCGCTTCGACCGAGGATCGGCCGGGCTTTGTCAGGGGCCGGCCATCCGTAGGTCGGCGGACCGCCGTCCGTCCGGTCCGTGTGGTGGCGTCCGCGGCGCGCTGCCTAGAGTCGGCGCATCGAACGGCGTCACACAGGCGACACGGTGTCCGGTTCAAGAATTCACGCTGCGGGATTCACGCTCGTCGAGCTGATGGTGGTGCTGGCCATCGTCGGGTTGCTCGCCGCCGTGGCGATCCCGTCCTGGGGCGACCACGTCACCCGGACGCAGGCCAGCGCCGCCACCGGCCTGCTCAAGGAAGTCCGGTCGCGGATGGAACAGCGCTACGCCGACAACCGAAGCTATGCCGCACCGGGCGGCGCCGGCTGCGCGATCCCCGACTTCCTCGACCCCGACAGCGGCTTCGCCTTCGCCTGCGCGACGGCCGCCGCCGGGCAGGCGTACACCTGGACGGCCACCGGGTCCGGGCGGGCAGCCGGCTTCGTCTATCGCATCGACGAGGCGGGCATGGAGGCCACGGTCTCGGTCGCGACGGGCTGGACCTCGACGACGATGCCGGCGACGCGCTTCATCGTGAAGCGGGGGAGCTGACCGTGAGCGCGCGGGCGATCGAGTCGGGCGTCACCCTCGTCGAGGCGATGGTGGTGGTCTCGATCCTCTCGGTGCTCCTCGGCCTGGCGATGCCGATGTTCGCGGACACGATCGATGGCCGACGGGTCCAGGGCGCGGCGCAGGGGCTCGCCGCCGCGCTGCGCGCGGCGCAGGCCGAGGCGATCCGTCGCAATCGCATGGTCGAGGTGGTCTTCACCAACACCGCGCCGAGCCCTGCGTCGGTGGTCGCCGCCCAGCCGGTGGCGGCCACGTCGGCCCGCAACTGGATGGTCCGTGCCGTGAACCCGGAGGGCCCGGCCGACTTCGTGTCCGGCCAGGCGCTCGCCGGCGAGTTCGGACCGGTCACGCTGTCCAACGATGCCCTGCGGTCGGTGGGGTTCACGCCGACCGCGCGGCCGGTCGACCTGAGCGCCGGACCGGGTCTGCCCGCACCGCTCGCCGCCCCCCTGGTGCTGCGCGTGGCGAGCGTCGGCGGCAGCCGCGCGCGCTGCGTCGCCGTGAGCACCGGCGGGTCGGTACGGGTCTGCGATCCGTCGCGCCCGACGGGCGCCGTCGCGGCCTGCGCGCCGCTGCTGCCGCCGGGGGCGTGCTGACATGGCCCGCCGTCCTGGCCACCCCGGCCGCCCCCGCCGCCCGGCCCAGCGAGGCTTCACGCTGATCGAGTCGCTGATCGCGCTCGTGGTGTTCTCGGTGGGCGTCCTCGGTCTGGTGGGCATGCAGGTCGTGTCGATGCAGGTCACCACCGATGCGCGCCTGCGCACCGAGGCCGCTGCTGCCGCCGACGAGCTGCTGGCGCGCATGCAGTCGGCCAGCCGCGCAACCGTCGTCGCGGAGTTCTCGACCGGCGGGGCGCGCTACACCGAGTGGCTGAACACGCGCCTGCTGGCCCCGGGCAGCGGCCTGCCCGGCGCCGCCGCCACGGTGCGCTTCGGTGCGGTCGGCGCCGATGCGAACACGGTCCGGATCGAGATCACCTGGGCGCTGCCGCGCGAGCGTCAGCGCACGCTCTCGGGCGAGGCGGTCGCGGTGACCGTCCCGCATCAGCACGTGACCGTCTCGGCGCTGTACGACTGAGTCCCGCGATGCCGTCACGACCTTGCCCCGCGTTCCGGTCCGCCTCGAGGGGCCTCTCGATCGTCGAACTGATGCTCGGCATGACGATCGGTCTGCTCGCCTCCGTGGTGATCGCGCAGGTCTTCATCCAGAGCGACGCGCACCGCCGCGTGGCCTCGGGGGCCGCCGATGCGCATCAGGGCGGCACCATCGCCTCGTGGCGGATGATGCGCGACCTCCGGATGGCCGGTGCCGGCCTGCAGCATGGTCCGACGCTCTGGGGCTGCGGGCTGGAGGCGTGGCGCGACGGCACCCAGCTCGTGCCGGCCGCCGCCTGGCCGGCGCCGTTCGAGGCCTTCCCGGTCGCCCTGCCACTGGCGCCCGTCGTCGTGATCAACGGCGGCGGCGCTGCGCCCGACGCGATCCTCGTCATGGCCGCCCGAGGCGGCGCCGGACCCGCGCCGACGCCCGCATCGATCGTGGACGACACGCGGATCGACCTCGCCACCTCGGTGGGACTGAATGCCGGCGACCTGCTGCTGATGGCCGACATGGCGGCGGTCGCGCCGTGCCGGATCGGCCAGGTGGCCGCCGGCTTCGCGACGGTGCCCGGCGTGCTGGCGCCGAGGGTGGTGCCCACCGGCGCGCCCGGCACCGGCTACAACGCACCGGGCGGCTTCGCCACGCTGGCGCTCGACCGCGACTACGCGGTGCTCGGCCTGGGCGGCGCGCCGTCGATCTCGATGTACGGCGTCGCGGACGGAACGCTGCTCCAGTACGACGTGCTGCGCACCAGTGGCCTGACGGTGCCCACCGTCCAGGCGGAGAACGTCGAGAACCTGCAGGTGCTCTTCGGGGTGGACGATGGCACCGGCGGCGTCGCCAACGACAACGTCGTCGATCGCTGGGTCGTGCCCGGTACGGCCGGATTCGATGCCGCCTCGATGCTCGCCGGCGGCGCCGGTGTGCTGCAGGTCAAGGCGATCCGCATCGCGCTGGTGATGCGGGCCGCCGAGCCCGCGATGACCGAGGGTGCCGCCGAAGTGGTGATCTTCGGCGACCTGCCCACGGCGCTCCAGGTCCGTGTGCCGGTGCCGAGCACCGAGCGGCGCTTCGCGCGTCAGGTGGTCGACCTGGTGATCCCGCTGCGCAACCAGTGGATCGCGCTGTGCGCCGAGGAGCGTCGGGCCGCCGGCCTGCCTGCACCGGGGAGCTGCGGATGACCGGCGCCACGATCGACTCGAGGCTGCGCGGCTCGGTGCTGCCGATCGCGCTGCTGATGCTGGTCGCGCTGGCGCTGGCGGCGGTCGGGCTGATGAAGTCCGTCGACACCTCGACGCTGCTCGCCCGCAACGTCTCGTTCCAGCGCGATGCGGTGAACCGCAACGAGATCGCCGTCAGGCGTGCGATGCGCGAGTTCGAGGACGTCGCGGGCCGGCATTTCCGGGCGCTCGCCAACACCGGCAGCGACGCGCTCGCGCTCGCCAGCGGCCTGCCGTACCGCGCGACGGCGCTGCCGACCGATCCGCAGGGCGTGCCGCTGGTGCTGCGCGACCCGATCGCGTACGCGGCGAGCTTCGGCGCGGTCGCGGCCTCGAGTGCGGTCGCCTCGGGCGAGGGCATGACCACGGTCTACGTCATCGACCGGCTGTGCGCGCTCGAGCAGCCGGCCGCCGACACGCACTGCGTGCTGTCCGGGGCCCGCGCGCCAGACACCTGCTCGCGCTGCACGACAGCCTCCTCGCCGTTCGCCCCGGTGTTCCGGGTGTCGGCCCGCACGACCGGACCGCGGGGCGTCGAGGCCTTCTCGCAGGCGACCTTCTCGCTCCCGATGGAATGACCGGGCGGTGCTGCCCGGTCCTTCCTGCAGTCCGTCTTGCTGTCCGTTCCGCAGCCCGTCTTGCTGTCCGTCTCACCGCCGATTCGCCACAGGTGCCGTCATGACCGCCTCCGAAGCCTCGCCGAGCCGTGTCCGCCCCTCGCCCCTGGCCCGTGCCGCCTGCGTGCTCGGTGTCTGGTGCAGCGTCTGGACGCCGATGCTGCAGGCCCAGACCGGCCCGACCGACCTGTCCGATCAGCCGGCGCGGGTCGCCCAGAACGTGCCCGCCAACGTCATGCTCGACCTGTCGGTCGAGTGGCCGACCGGCAACGTCCAGGCCTACAACGACGAGGCGGTCAACGGCTGTCCCGGGCGCGACGCGGGCGTCTCGGTCTGCTACTTCACGCCGCCCGAGCGCGCGGCCCGCGCGAACGCGGCCAACGCCACGAACCCGCTGTACCGATCGCAGCGCTCGCTGCCCTACATCGGCAACTTCGACCCGTTCAAGTGCTACCGCTACGAGGCCGGGTCCGAGTACTTCGTCCCGGTGTCGGCCACCTCCGGCTACGACCCCACCGTGCGCTACACCGAGCAGCCTGCCGGCTCGACCGCCACCTGCTCGGGCCTGTGGAGCGGCAACTTCCTCAACTGGGCGACCAGCCAGACGATCGACATCTTCCGCTGGGCGATGACCGGCGGCGACCGGGCGATCGACACCGAGGACCTGACGGTGCTGCAGAAGGCGCGCCACGACGGCACCGGCGGCACCGGGCAATTCCCGGTCAAGCGCGTCGGCAGGGCGTTCGCCGGTGTTCCGGTGGTGGCGCCCTCGAGCGTGTCGCCATACACCGGGGCCGAACTCCACGTCGGCATCCAGGGGCGCAACATCTCGATGCGGGCGGCCTCGAACGCCGGTCTGTCCGACGACGTGCAGGACCTGCAGGTCCGGGTGCGTGTCTGCGACCCGGCGCAGCCCGAGTCCGCGACGCCGTGCACCGTCTACACCAAGCCCGGCGGCAGTACCGGTGAGGACAAGGCGATCCTCAAGCCCACGGGCCTGATCCAGGACAACGCGCTCGCGGTACGGTTCGGCGCGATGGGCTACCTGCTCGACGGCAGCGCGCTGCGCGATGGCGGCGTGCTGCGCTCGCGGATGAAGTTCGTCGGCCCCGAGGCCCCCGAGCTCGGCGGCAACGGCACCCGCTCGAACGGCGCCCGGGAATGGGATCCGCAGACCGGCATCTACCTGACCAACCCCGATGCGGGCGACGCGACCGCGACCAACTCGACCTACGGCCTGTCGGGCGGCGACCTGGTGGCGCAGAGCGGCGTCATCCAGTACCTGAACCGCTTCGGACGGCGCAACGGCTACAAGAGCCACGATCCCGTGAGCGAGATGGTCTACGAGTCGCTGCGCTACTACCGCCACATCGGTCCCACGCCCGAATACTCGAACATGGGGCTGACCGGCGGCAGCGCCGGCGTCAAGGTCGACGGCTTCCCGGTGATCACCGACTGGGACGATCCGCTGGCGCCGCCCCCGGGTTTCACGCAGGTCAGCGAGTGGTGCCCGAAGAACTTCATCGTCGGCATCTCGGATTCGAACACCCACAAGGACAAGCGCCTGCCGGGCAACAGCGCGACCGACAACGAGGCCGGCGCGCAGCCGTCGAACCCCGATGCCGGCTACAACGTGGTCACGCTGCTCGGCGAGATCATCGCCAGCGAGCTCGCCAACGAGGGCGTGCAGCTGCTCAACGCGAGCGGCGGTCCGCTGGGCCCGGGCTCGGTCAACTGCTGCAACGGCTCGGCCTATCTCGCCTCGCTCGCCTACTGGGCGAACACCCGCGACATCCGACCCGACGACGGCAGCGTGCAGACCCGCGGCAAGCAGACGGTGCGGACCTATTTCGTCGACGTGCGCGAGGCCGGCAGCTGGGGCACCGGCGTTGCGCGCAGCGATCCGAAACGCCGCAACCAGCTCTGGATCGCATCCAAGTACGGCGGCTTTCGCGATGTCAACGGCAACGGGCGCCTCGATGCCGGCGACGCGATCGCCGACGAGAACCGCGACGGCGCGATCGACGTGCGCGACGTCTGGGACCGCAACGCCGACCAGCTGCCCGATACCTACTTCGAGGCGGGCACGCCCGAGGCGCTGGTCGACGGCCTGCGCAGCGCGTTCCGCTCGATCCGTGCCGAGATCGCCTCGAGTGCCGGCGTCGGGGTCTCGACGCGCTCGATCGAACTGCAGACCGATACCGGGCTGTACCGGGTCACCTACGACCCGAGCACCTGGTCGGGCTCGGTCGCGGCGTTCCGCTACGGTGGCTTCGATGCCGCCTCCGGCGACATCTCGGCGGTCCGCATCTGGGATGCGGCCGAGAAGCTCGCCGCCCAGGACTGGAACAGCGGACGGCGCATCGTGACCATGGCCTCCGACCTCGCCCCCGGCACGCCCTCGTTCGGGGGCGGCGTCCCGTTCCGCTGGGGGTCGCTCACCGGGCCGCAGCAGGCCGCGCTCGGCACCAGCGACGTGCTCGAGTGGGTGCGCGGCCGGCAGGACGTGACCTCGCTGCGGCTGCGCATCCGCCGGGACGATGCGACCAACGCGGTGCGTCCCTCGGTGCTCGGCGACGTGGTCGATTCCGAGGCTCGCTACGTGGGTGCGCCGCAGGGGCGGCTGAGCGATGTATGGAACCCGGGCTACGAGGCCTTCCGCGCCCGCTGGCAGTCGCGGCGCGGCGTGCTCTACGTGGGGGCCAACGACGGCATGCTGCATGCGATCGACGCGTCGATCGACGCCAGCGCCTCGAGTGGCGGCACCGAGCTCTTCGCCTACGTCCCGTCGTTCGTCTACGCGGGGCCGACGGCACCCGAGGTCGACGGACTGCGCGCACTCGCCGACGTCGACTACGTGCACCGCAACTATGTGAACGCCACGCCCTGGGTCGGCGACGTGGACTTCGGCCGGACCTCGGGCGGCACCGGTGCGCCCGACTGGCGGACCGTGCTCGTGGGCGGACTCGGCAAGGGCGGGATGGGCTTCTTCGCGCTGGACGTGACCGACCCCGACGCCTTCGGCAGCGAGGCGCAGGCGGCGGGCCGGGTGCTCTGGGAGTTCACCGACCCGGACATGGGCTACTCGTACGGGGCGCCGCAGGTCGTCAAGACCCGCCGCTGGGGCTGGGTCGTGCTGCTGACCTCGGGGCACAACAACCTGCGCGGCGACGCGTCGCGCCGCGGCCAGGGCTTCCTCTACGTGGTCGACGTGCGCACCGGCGCGCTGCTCCAGAAGATCGGGACCGGTGCCGGTACGGCCGCCGCGCCGTCCGGTCTGGCGCAGGTCACCGCCTACGCGCCCGACAGCGGCGACGGCACCGTCAGCGAGGTCTACGGTGGCGACCTGCTGGGCAATGTCTGGCGCTGGAGTTTCGATGGCGCGGGGGCGGTGCCCGCGCCGCTGCTGTTCGCGCGGCTGCTCGACTCGGGCGGCACCGCGCAGCCGGTGACCGCCGGACCGGTGGTGCGCGCCGCGCCGCTCACCCGCAACCGGTACGTGTTCGTCGGTACCGGTCGGATGCTCGGGCAGTCGGACCTGTACGGCACGAACCGCCAGACCTTCTACGCGCTGCGCGAC
>CAIUGQ010000717.1 GCA_903898725.1 uncultured Burkholderiales bacterium
CTCGCCGAGCAGGAGGTCCGGCAGGCGACCGACTACTTCCAGTTCACGTCGCTGATCAACCGGCACTTCTCGATGGACCAGAAGATCCGCGTCATCGAGCTGATGTGGTCGGTGGCCTGGGCCGACGACGAGCTGAGTCCGCACGAGCGGCACCTGATGCGCAAGATCGTCGACCTGCTGCATGTGCCGCACGGCGATGCCGTGGCTGCGCAGGCCCGAGCCCGGGGCAGCGCCGCCTGACGGCGCCGCCGGCGCCCAGGATCAGACGAGGCCGAGGTCGCGCGGCCGCGCGCCGGGGAACACGGCCTCGAGGCGCGCCGCATCCAGCCCGTAGAGCCGGGCGAACACCCCGCCGAGCATCGCCCGGTACTCGTTGAGCACCGGCCAGTCGCGGTCCTGGTGCAGCGTGGCGCGCTCGACGCGTACCTGCTCGCCCGCGATGCGACCGCCGCGCACCGCGCCGCCGAGCAGCCAGTACACGCTGCCGTGACCGTGGTCGGTGCCGCGGTTGCCGTTCTCGCGGAAGGTGCGCCCGAACTCGCTCACCACCACCACGACCGTGCGCGACCAGGCCGGGCCCAGCTCGTCGGCGACACCCGCGAGGCCGCGGCCGAGCTCCTCGAGCCGGTTGGCGAGGACCCCCTTGGCGCCGCCCTGGCCGACGTGCGTGTCCCAGCCACCGACGTCGACGAAGCCGAGCGCGTAGCGATCGCGCATCAGCCGCGCGATGCGGCGCGCCTCCTGCTCGAAGCCGCGCGTGCTGACCGCCTCGCGGTTGGCCGCCTGCATCTCGGGGGACATCGCGCCCGCCTGGCGCATCGCGTCGTCGCGGACCGCGAAGCCCTCGGCGACGCGACCGGCGAGCGGCGTGCCCTGGTACATCGCGCCGATGATCGCGCTCTGGCGCGCGTCGACCGCGGGACGCAGCGCGCCGCGCAAGGACAGGTTGGGCACCGGCTGCGTCCCGCTGAAGACGATCGGCAGCCGTTCGGTGAAGGCGATCGAGGCCGGGCCACCGAGCGCGACCGCGAGCCGGTTGAGGAAGCCCGAGGACGTGGCGCCACCGCGACCCGTCGCCGCGCCGT
Source organism: uncultured Burkholderiales bacterium (assembly GCA_903898725.1). Taxonomy (GTDB): domain Bacteria; phylum Pseudomonadota; class Gammaproteobacteria; order Burkholderiales; family Burkholderiaceae_E; genus UBA4615. The sequence continues at coordinate 1,086 of CAIUGQ010000717.1, forward strand.
ACTCGATGCCGTCCTGCGTCTCGAAGTGGCTGCGCGAGGTGTCGTCGGTGCCGGCGAAGGGCACGAACGCGGCCTGCCCGGCCTCCCACAGCGGGAACACCGTGTCGCGCAGCGCCGGATGCAGCGCCCAGTCGGCGTCGAGCGCGAGCCCCGCGTCGGGGCCGCTGCCGGGCCGCGCGATCGCGATGTTCGGGCGCGACTCGTAGTAGAACGGGCTCGAGGCCGGCGCCAGCAGGTTGGCGGCGTCGTAGCCGCCGCGCAGGAAGACGAGCAGCAGCTTCGCGTCGGCGCCGGGCGCGGCGAGCACGCCGCCGGCGCTGGCGGCGAGGGGTGCGGCGAGTGCGGCGCGGAGCAGGTGACGACGGTTCATGGTGAGTCTCTCGGGTCTGTGCTGGCCGCGTTCAGAAGTCGTGACTTCTCATCGGCGCATGAACTCTGGGGAGGACAGCAGGAAGGCGTTCCACTCCTGCGGCGACCTCGCCTGCTCGAGCGCGCGGCGCGTGGGCGGCGCGATGCGGTCGCGCGTCGAGCGGTCCCAGACGACGTTGGCGAGCACGGGCATGGGAGGGCGGTCGGCGGCCGTGGCCGGCGCGGGCGCCATGGCCGCCGGGGGCGGGGCCATGGCGCCCGGCGTCATCGCGGGCGACGCTCCGGGCGTCTCGGCACGGAACAGCGCCGGCGTCCCCGAGCCGATCGCCCGCGCAATCTCGAAGCGCGCGGTCATCTGGCCGGAGCCCGACCATGCGGCCTCGTCGAGCGGATAGCCGTCGGGCGTCTGGCGGCCGAACGGCGGCTGGCCCAGGCGCGCGATCCAGCCGAGCATGGGCGTCGCGTCGACCACCGGGCGATCGTCGTACGCCAGGCGCACCGCAGACACCACGTAGTGCATCGGGTCCTTGAACTTCGTGCCGAGCGAGGCGCGGAACGCCGGGGCGGCGAAGAGCGACTCGAGCACCACCGCGATGTCGCCGTCGCTGCGCGTGAAGACCGACGCGAGCTGCGCGACCAGCGCCGGATCCGGTTCGTCGGCGACGAGGAAGCGCGCGAGCCGGCGGCAGACGTGGGTCGCCGTCGACGGATGCCGGGCCAGCAGGTCGAGCACCTCGTCGAGCTCGGCCAGCCCGCGTCCGGCGATCGGGCGGCCGAGCAGGCGCTTGTCGCCGAAGTCGTGACGGGCCGGGTTGAACTCGAAGCCGCCGTCGCGCACGTAGGCGGCCTGCAGCGCGGGCCGCAGGCGCGGGGCCGTCCCGTCGAAATTCACGCCCACGCCGGTGAGCACGCGCGCGAGCTCCTGCACGTCGGCCTGCGTGTAGCCGCCGTCGACGCCGAGGGTGTGCAGCTCGAGCAGCTCGCGGGCATGGTTCTCGTTGAGTCGACCCGCCGCGTTCCGCTCGTTGTCGAGGTAGCGCAGCATCGCCGGATGGCGGGTCGCCGCGCCGAGCAGCTCGCGGAAGCGCCCGAGCGCATGCGGGCGGATCGCGCGGTCCTCGTAGTCGCCGACCATCACGCGCAGGTTCGCCTTGCCCTGGAACACGCTGAAGTGGTTCGTCCAGAACCAGGTCATCCGCTCGCGCAGCGCATCGGGCGAATGCAGCGCGAGCAGCAGCGAGCGCGACGCGGCCTCGCGGGCGAGCCGTGTCAGCGCCTGCTGGTAGGCCTGTCGCGCTGCCGTCTTCGCGGCGTCGTCGGCCAGCGCATCCGCCGCACGGCGCTGGCGCTCGAGCTCGGGCACGAGTTCGACGAGGGGGCGCTGCGAGACCGTCATCGCGGCGATCCGCTCGGCCACCTCCTCGGGCAGCGCGGCGGGCGGGCGCGATGGGCGCAGCTGCGCGGCGAGCCAGCGTGCCTCGCCCAGTTCGGCCAGACGGCGCAGCGACGAGGGCGACGCGCCCCAGGTGATGCGATCGAGCAGCAGCGCGGCATCGGGGGCGATCGGCGGCATCGGCGCGTCGCGCGGGACGGGTGCGGCGGCGGTCCGCTGCGCCGGCCTGGACGCCGGCCCGGGCGGTGCTGCAGGGGGCGATGCGCAGCCGGCTGCGACAAGCGGCAGGAGCGCCGCGGCGCCCGCGAACCGCCGCCGGGGCAGGGCGGCGCGTTGCAGCACGGGGTCGGGCAGGTGTCGGGCGGCGGGTCGCGTCATGACCCGGCGATCCTACGCCGGCACGCCGTCGGCCGGGTGCGGATGTCGCCGTCCGCCGGTCGGCTTACCCTCGGTTACCGCGACAGGGGGTCGGCCGCAGCCGCCGGCACCGCCGCATCGGCGCGTCGACCGCGCCTCAGGAGTCGCCGGCCGAAGCGCTCGAGATCGTCGACGTAGGTGAACACCGCCGGCACGACGAGCAGCGACAGCAGCGTCGAGGTCACCAGCCCGCCGATCACCGCGATCGCCATCGGCGCCCTGAAGCTCGGGTCGCCCGCGAAGCCCATCGCGATCGGCAGCATGCCCGCACCCATCGCGATCGTCGTCATCACGATCGGGCGCGCACGCTTGTGGCAGGCATCGACCAGCGCATCGAATCGGCTCAGGCCTTCGCGCCGCGCGACGATCGCGTACTCGACCAGCAGGATCGAGTTCTTCGTCACGATGCCCATCAGCATCAGCAGGCCGATCAGCGAGGGCATCGAGAAGCTCATGCCGGTCACCAGCAGCAGCACGAAGGCCCCGCCGATCGACAGCGGCAGCGCGGCGAGGATGGTCAGCGGCTGCAGGAAGTCCTTGAAGAGCAGCACCAGCACCATGTAGATGCAGAGCACGCCGATGCCCATCGCGAGCGCGAAGCTGCCGAACAGCGCCTGCATCTCCTGCGCATCGCCCTGCTCGGCGATCCGCACGCCGGGCGGCAGGCTGTTGAGCGAGGGCAGCTTCATCGCGGCCTCGTAGACCTCGCCGAGCTGACGCCCCGCGAGCTCGACGTCGAGGGTGACGTTGCGGCTGCGGTTCAACCGGTCGATCTGCGCCGGGCCGCTGTCGATGCTGACCGAGGCCACGTTGCCGAGCATCACCGGCCCGTTGCGCCCGGGCACGGTGAGGCGCTCGATCGCGGCGAGGTCGGCGCGAACCGCGTCGGGCAGCTTCACGCGGATCGGCACCTGGCGCTCGGAGAGGTTCAGCTTGGGCAGGCCGACGTCGTAGTCGCCCGCGGTCGCCACGCGAACGGTCTCGGCGATGCCCGACGCGGTGACGCCCAGGTCGGCGGCCCGCGCGAAGTCGGGTCGCACGATGATCTCCGGACGCACGAGGCTCGCCGACGAGCTGACGTTGCCGATGCCGGGCAGCGTGCGCAAGTCGCGCTCGACGTCGCGCGCGGCGACGGCGAGCGCCGCCGGGTCCTCGCTGCGCAGCACCAGCTGCATCTTCACGCCGGTGTCCTGCGGGCCGACGGTCAGGCGCACGCCCGGCACCTCGGCCAGCCGAGCGCGGATCGCCGTCTCGATCGTCTGCTGGGTGCCCGGACGCTCGCTGCGATGCGCGAGCACGACGGTCATCACCGCCTTGCGCGCCTCGGGCGCGGCACCCACCGCGAACACGTCGCCGGAGGCGCCGCCGCCGATCGAGCTGAAGACCCGCTTGACCTCGGGCACGCCGGCCAGCAGCGTGCGCACGCGCTCGGCCGCCTCGAAGGTCTCCTGCAGCGTGCTGCCCGGAGGCAGCTCGACGCTGACCAGCGTCTGCGCGCGGTCGGCCGGCGGCACGAAGCCGGTCGGCAGCAGCGGCACCAGCGCGATCGAGCCGACGAAGAACGCGACGGACAGCAGCGCGGTGATCAGCCGGTGACGCAGGCACCAGCGGACCATGCCCAGGTAGGTGCGCATGACGAAGCCGTCGTTCGACTCGTCGATCGGCGAGACGGCGGCGGGGCCGATCGCATCGGCGTGCGCGGCGGCCGTGCCGGACGCCGCGGTGCCGCCCGCGTGCACGGGGGTGGCCGATCCGGGCAGCACTGCGCCCGCCGCCGCACGCGCCCGCGCGACCTTCGGCTTGAGCATGTACGCGGCCATCATCGGCGTGAGCAGCCGCGCGACCACCAGCGAGGCGAGGATCGCGAGCACCGCGGTCCAGCCGAACTGCTTGAAGAACTTGCCCGGAATGCCGGCCATGAACGCGGTGGGCAGGAACACCGCC
>CAIUGQ010000718.1 GCA_903898725.1 uncultured Burkholderiales bacterium
CGCAGCCAGGTGGGCTGGTCGAGCTCGCGGATCCGCTCGCGCGACAGCACCGGACCCGGTGCGCTCAGCGCGGTGGCACGGCCCCGACGGGCCCAGAAGGCGGTACGCCATTCGATTCGCTTGATCATGTCGACTCCGTGGTGCCTGTCGTGTCCGGTCGTGCCGCGGCACGCCGTGTCGCCTCCGGATGCCCCCGGTCGCGACGGTCGATCCACTGTACGCGCAACCAGTATCACTGTGCAAGTCGACAGTGGTCGGTGAGGCGCCCGCGCGACGCTGCCGGCCGCACTGGTATCGTCCTGCAGCCCCCGGAGGAGACACCGACGATGGACTTCGACACCCTGCTCGCCCGCTTCTCGCAGGCCGCCCAGACCCACGACTGCGAGGGCCTGGCCGCGCTCTTCACGCCCGAGGGCGTGTACGACGACTACTTCTTCGGACCGCACGCCGGCCGCGCCGAGATCGCCGCGATGCTCGAGCGTTTCCATGTCGGCGGCGAGGCCTTCTGCTGGGAGTTCGTCGAACCGGCGCGCGCCGGCGACACCGGCTATGCCGGCTATGTCTTCAGCTACCGCTCGCGCGAGCCCGAGAGCGCGGGCCGGCTGATCGTGTTCGAGGGCATGGCGCGGTTCCGGCTCCAGGACGGCCTGATCGCGCACTACTCGGAGGTCTTCGATCGAGGCGTGGCGTTCTCGCAGCTCGGTTACGCGACCGAGCGCACCGCGAAGCTGCTGGCGCGCTATGCGAAGGGGCTCCATGCCGACCCGCGGGTCGCGCGCCACCTCGAGCGACGCCAGGCGCTCGGACTGCCCGCCTGATTCCTGGAGTCCGGCAGCCCGGCAGCCCGAGCGTCCCGCACGACGCGGGGCGGAGGTGGCCAGCGGCTACACTGGGCCGCCGTCGCTCCCGCCCCTCGATGTTCCGCTACCTCCAGTCACGCATCCGCGGCACCGCCGGGCCCGGCCCCGGCACGCCGCCGGCCACGCTCGGCGGCTTCTACCGGCACTTCACGTCGCAGACCCGCGGCTGGTACGCGGCGATGTTCGCCACCAGCCTCGCGGTCGCGCTGATCGACACGCTGATCCCGCTGTTCATCGGCCGGCTGGTCGGGATGATGGAGGCCACGGACCGCGCGGCCGCGCTCGCCCGCGAGATGCCGGTGCTGCTGGGCATGCTGTTCGCGGTGCTGGTGCTGCGTCCGCTCGCGCTGTTCGTCGACGTCGCGATCCGGCACAACGTGCTGGTGCCCGGCGCCACCACGCTGATCCGCTGGCAGAGCCACCGGCAGGTGATCCGCCAGGGCTGGGCGTTCTTCCAGAACGACTTCGCTGGACGGCTGGCCAACCGCGTGATGCAGACCGCGCAGGCGCTGCGCGAGAGCGTGATGGCCGGCATCCGCGCGGTCTGGTACATCGGCGTCTACGGCGTGTCGGCGCTGGTGCTGCTCGCCTGGGCCGACTGGCGGCTGGCGCTGCCGATGCTCGCCTGGTTCGCGGGCTACGTGCTGTTCCTGCGCCACTTCGTGCCGCGGCTGCGCGAGCTCTCGCGGGCGAGTGCCGAGGTCCGCTCGCAGGTGATGGCGCGGGTGGTCGACGGCTACACCAACATCCTCACCGTCAAGCTGTTCTCGCGGATGGCCGACGAGGACGCCTGGGTGCGCGAGTCGGTCGATGCCCACCAGGATGCGGTCGCCGCGCACATGCAGGCGATCACGCAGTTCATGGTCGTGCTGTCGCTGCTCAACGCCGGCCTGCTGGCGGGCACCGGCGCGATCGGCGTCTGGCTGTGGGCGCAGGGCACGGTCGGTGCGGGCACGGTGGCCACCGCGCTGCCGCTGGCCTGGCAGATCGCCAACGTCGCCGGCTGGGTCAGCTGGGAGGTGGCCTCGATCTTCGAGAACGTCGGTGTCGTGCAGGAGGGCATGGAGACGATCGCCGTGCCGCTGTCGGGCCAGGACCGGCCGGGCGCGCGGCCGCTCGAGGTCACGCGCGGCGAGATCCGCTTCGAGGGCGTGCGCTTCGGCTACGGGCGCACCGACGGCAGCACGGTGCTCGACGGGCTCGATCTCGTCGTGCGGCCGGGGGAGCGGGTCGGCGTGGTCGGCCGCTCGGGCGCGGGCAAGACGACGCTGGTCAACCTGCTGCTGCGCTTCTTCGAGCCCGAGGCCGGGCGGCTGACGATCGACGGCCAGGAGGTCCGCGAGGTGACGCAGGAGAGCCTGCGCGCGGCGATCGGCATGGTGACCCAGGACACCTCGCTGCTGCACCGCTCGATCGCCGACAACATCCGTTACGGCCGGCCGCGGGCGAGCGACGCCGAGGTCCGTGCGGCCGCAGAGCGCGCGCAGGCCGATGTCTTCATCGAGGGCCTGCAGGACTGGAAGGGCCGGCGCGGCTACGACGCGCACGTGGGCGAGCGCGGGGTGAAGCTGTCGGGCGGGCAGCGCCAGCGGGTCGCGATCGCGCGGGTGCTGCTCAAGGACGCGCCGATCCTGATCCTGGACGAGGCCACGTCGGCGCTCGACAGCGAGGTCGAGCAGGCGATCCAGGAACAGCTCGCCGGGCTGATGGCGGGCAAGACGGTGATCGCGATCGCGCACCGGCTCTCGACGATCGCGACGATGGACCGGCTGGTGGTGCTGGACGGCGGGCGCATCGTGGAGACGGGTTCGCACGCGGCACTGCTGGCGCGCGACGGGCACTATGCCGCGCTCTGGCGCCGGCAGTCGGGCGGCTTCATCGGCGAGGACGGCCCGCCGCCGGCACAGGCCGGTGGCGCGCTCAGCCCGCGGTCCCGGGTGGCGGACGCAGTGCCTGGAACGCCTGCTCCAGATGCGCGAGCAGCGCCTTGACCGCCGGCCGCCGGTATCGCTCCCGCAGGTGCACCGCATAGAGCGACGGGCTCTCCAGCCGGTAGTCGGGCAGCACCGCCACCAGCCGTCCGGCGGCCAGGTCGGTCTCGACGAGGAACCTCGGCACACGGACGATTCCCAGCCCCGCGAGCGCCCAGTCGCGCACCGAGGGCGCATGCGAGGTGCGCACGCGGACGGTCACCGGCACCTCGTGCGGCCGGTCGTCCCGGTCGATCAGGCGCTGGGTCTGCGTCTGCCCGCCGAAGCCCGAGAACGCGATCCACGGATGGTGCGCGAGGTCCTCGAGCGTCGCGACCGGGCCGCTGCGCGCCAGGTGGTCGGGCGCGGCGCACAGCAGGTCGTCGAAGGCCGCGAGCTCGCGGGCGATCACGTCACCGTCGCGCACCCAGCCGAAGCGCAGCGCCACGTCGACGTCGGTGCGGCGCAGGTCGATGAACGCGTCGGTCGCCACCAGGTCGAGCCGCACCCGCGGATAGCGGTGCAGGAACTCCGCGATCAGCGGGATCACCAGCGCGTCCACCATGCCCGACGGTGCCGAGACCCGCAGCAGTCCGGAAGGGGCCGACGCATCGCCACGCACGTCCTCGAGCGCGGCATCGGCCTCGGCCAGCAGACGTCGGCCGTGCGCGAGCATCCGGCGGCCGGCCTCGGTCGGGGCAACGCCGGTCCGCGAGCGGCTGAGCAGGCGCACGCCGACCTTCGCCTCGAGTCCGGCGATCCGCGTGCTGACCGTGGACTTCGCGATGCCGAGCTGCTCGGCCGCGCCGGTGATGCTGCCCGCCTCGATCACCTTGAGGAAGATCGCCAGGCCGTCGAAGGCGTCGTCACGGACCATCGTTCGACTCAGGCGAACGGGCGATTCGCCGTTCCGGCCTTCAGCCGGGACGGGTCCGCGCCTAGACTGCGACGCACCGACCGCCGTCGCGTCCAGTCCGACAGGGCCCGTGCCGCCATGCCTTCGCCGAACGCCATCCGAGCCAGCGCCCCGTGTCTGCATGCCCCTGTCGCGCCGCGCCGCCGCCTGGGCGTCGGTGTCGGCGGCACCGGCCTGCGTTCCGTCGGCACGTGCCGGGATCCCGCCCGCCTCAGAACAGGCCGGTGATCCGGCCGTCCTCGTCGACGTCGATCGCGTGCGCGGCCGGCACCTTGGGCAGCCCCGGCATCGTCATCACGTCGCCGCAGATCATCACCACGAAGCGGGCGCCGGCCGCCAGCCGGACCTCGCGCACCCGCACGACATGGCCCGAGGGGGCGCCGCGCAGCGTCGGGTCGGTGGAGAAGGAGTACTGCGTCTTCGCGACGCAGACCGGCCAGCCGCCGTAGCCGTCCGACTGCAGCCGCTCGATCTGCGCGCGCACCTTGGCGTCGGCCGCGATGCCCGAGGCGCCGTAGACCCGGGTCGCGATCGCCTCCATCTTCGACCACAGCGTGGCCTCGTCCTCGTAGGCGAAGCGCAGCGGAGCGGGGCCCGGCGCCGCGGCGGTGACGACCGCGCGGGCGAGCCCCTCGGCGCCGGCGGCCCCGTCGGCATAGTGGCGGGCGACCTCGACCGGCACGCCCATCTCGCCGATGCGGCGCTGGAGCAGCTCGATCTCGGCCGCGGTGTCGTGGGCACGATGGTTGATCCCGACCACGCACGGCAGCCCGAAGGCGCGCAGGTTCTCGAGGTGGCGCACCAGGTTCGGCAGCCCGCGCTCGAGCGCCGCGAGGTTCTCGCGCTCGACGTCGGCGACCTCGACGCCGCCGTGGTACTTCAGCGCGCGGACGGTCGCGACCACCACCGCGGCCGACGGCCGCAGGCCCGAGGCGCGGCACTTGATGTCGACGAACTTCTCGGCACCCAGGTCGGCACCGAAGCCGGCCTCGGTGATCGCGTAGTCGCCGAGCTTGAGCGCCGACCGGGTGGCGATCACCGAGTTGCAGCCGTGGGCGATGTTGGCGAACGGACCGCCGTGCACCAGCGCGGGCGTGCCCTCTAGGGACTGCACGAGCGTCGGCTGCATCGCGTCGCGCAGCAGCGCGGCCATCGCGCCGACCGCGCCCAGGTCGCGCGCGCGGATCGGCGTGCCGTCGCCGCGCTGGCCGACCACGATCTCGGCGAGCCGCGCCTTGAGGTCCGCGATGCCGTCGGCCAGGCACAGGATCGCCATCACCTCGGAGGCGACGACGATGTCGAAGCCGGTCTCGCGCGGGATGCCGTTGGCGGTGCCGCCCAGGCCCACGACGATGTCGCGCAGCGCGCGGTCGTTCATGTCGACCACACGACGCCAGCCGATCCGCCGGACGTCGAAGCCGAGCGCGTTGCCGTGGTGGATGTGGTTGTCGATCAGCGCCGACAGCAGGTTGTGCGCGAGCGCGATCGCTCCGAAGTCACCGGTGAAGTGGAGGTTGATCTCGTCCATCGGCGTGAGCATCGCGCGACCGCCGCCGGTGGCGCCGCCCTTCATGCCGAAGACCGGTCCGAGCGAGGGCTCGCGCAGCGCGATCACCGCCCGCTGGCCGATGCGGTTCAGCCCGTCGGCCAGCCCGATCGTGGTCGTCGTCTTGCCTTCGCCCGCCGGGGTCGGCGAGATCGCGGTCACCAGGATCAGCCGGCCGTCGGGCCGGGTCCGCAGCGCGTTGAGCAGCCGCGTCGAGAGCTTCGCCTTCAGGTGCCCGTGGGGCGAGAGATCGGCCTCGTCGATGTCGAGGCGGTCGCGGGCGAGGTCGACGATGCGGCGGGGGGCGGTGGCGAGGGTCATGGAGGGGGCGGTCCGCGAAGGGGCGTTCGGAGCGCAGCGTACCCGTGAGTGCGCCACCGTGGCGTGGCGTCGCGGGCGAACGGGGGGTTTCCCCGTTCCACAGGCGGGGCCGCGTGGGCGTCGAGCCTCAGGTCGCCGCGGCAGGCGGCTCGGGTGGTGGTTCGGGCGGCGCGAACCGCGGCTGCACCGCGAGCAGCTGTTCGTCCGTGGTGCCGACGATCCAGTGCCGTGCGCCCTCGACGATGTGCGCGTTGTGGTCCTTGAAGGGTCCCATCGCCGCGGCCTGCTGCCAGACGACCGGTGCGGCCCGGCTGGTGCGCTTCGACGGCGAGCCGACCAGCAGGCAGTACGGCCCGAGCGGCAGCGACACGAAGGGCATCGGCGGGCGACCGCGCACCCGCCAGTCGACGAAGGGCGCATCGCTGGTCAGCAGCGGCGAGGGCAGGCCGTGCACGACCGCCCAGTCGTACATCGCGAGCTGCGTGCGCATCGGCACGAAGCTGCGCCGCACGTCCTCGGCCACCGCTGCCGCGATCTCGTCGTCGAACATCGGCTCGAGCGCCCAGCGCGCGCGCGAGCGCAAGGCCTCGGCCTGGTAGGCGGCCCACAGGCCGAGGTCGACGCAGTCGTGGACCGCGCGTGCCACCTCGGCCGGCGAGCCGGCGTCCTCGGCGCGACCGAGCTGCGCGGCCCGCAGGAAGCGCACCAGGCCGGGCTCGTGCAC